>CAZDSN010000022.1:0-16637 GCA_964507675.1 uncultured Ardenticatenaceae bacterium
GGAGTGGCTTCACTGACCACTGACCACTGTTCACTGACCACTATTTTCGAAGGAGACCCCCATGCTTAATTTGGCCGTTTTGCTTGAGGACAGCGCCCGCGAGGTGCCGCAGCGGGACGCGGTGGTGTTTAGCCAGACCCGGTTGACCTATGCCCAGGTGAATGGGGCGGCGAATCAGGTGGCGAATGGGTTGGTAAATGCCGGCATCCAACCCGGAGACAAGGTCGCCATTAGCTGCCTCAACCTCCCATACTTTCCCATCATTTACTATGGCATCCTTAAGGCCGGTGCCGTAGTTGTGCCCCTTAACGTTTTGCTCAAGCCGCGCGAAATTGCTTACCATCTGCGCGACTCCGACGCCAAAGCTTATTTTTGCTTTGAAGGAACTGAACAACTGCCCATGGGCCAGATGGGGTACGCTGGCTTCCAGGATGCCCCCAACTGCCAGCACTTTTTCATGATTACGGCCAATCCTGCCGGCCCATCTCCTATTGCCGGCGTGAAAACGTTGGGTATGTTCATGGTGAACCAACCACCCACTTTTGACACAGTGGCTACCGCTCCCGACGACACCGCCGTTATCCTTTACACCAGCGGCACCACCGGACAGCCCAAAGGCGCGGAACTGACCCACAGCAATATGATCATGAACGCGCGCCTGGCAGACAACATGTTCCCGCACGAGGCACACGAAGTGCTGCTTATTGTGCTGCCCCTGTTCCATTCTTTCGGGCAGACAGTCCAGATGAATTCAGGCTTCTATATGCGGGCGACGCTGGTGCTGCTGGCGCGCTTTGACCCTGATGCTGCCCTGTCCGCCATGGAAAAAGAGAACGTGACGCTTTTCTCCGGCGTGCCCACCATGTATTGGGCATTGTTAAACCACCCCGATGCGCACAAATACGACCTGCAGAAAATTGCCGGCACGCTCCGCGTGTGCGCCTCAGGCGGCGCCGCCATGCCGGTGGAAGTGATGAAAGCGTTTGAACAGAAGTTTAATGTCAAAATCCTGGAAGGATATGGCCTGTCTGAAACCAGCCCCGTTGCCTCTTTCAACCGCATGGATCGTCCGGCCAAACCCGGCTCGGTCGGTCTACCCGTTTGGGGCGTGGACGTGCGCATTGTAAACGAAGAAGACAACGAAGTCGGCGTGGGGGAGCTGGGTGAGATTGTGATCAAAGGCCACAACATCATGAAAGGGTATTACAAGCGGCCAGAAGCCAATGAGATTGCCTTTCGTCACGGTTGGTTCCATACTGGCGATATTGGCCGCAAAGATGAGGATGGCTACATCTACATTGTGGACCGCGTCAAAGACATGATCATTCGCGGCGGCTTCAACGTCTATCCCCGCGAAATTGAAGAAGTGTTGCTGATGCACCCGGCGATCAGCCTGGCTTCGGTGATTGGCGTGCCGCACGACCAATATGGCGAAGAAGTTAAGGCGTTTGTGGTGTTAAAAGCAGATGCGAATGTGACTGCGGAGGAACTGATAGCCTGGTCTAAAGAGAATATGGCCAGTTATAAATATCCGCGTCTGATCGAGTTCCGCGACACGCTGCCTATGAATGCTACAGGCAAGATTTTGAAAACGGAACTACGGCAGGCGTAGCGAATTTTGAGGAGTAAACGATGAGTACAAATGGTTCTGTTGGCTTCTGCCTGTCTGAAGAACAGCAGATGATTCAACAATTGGCGCACGATTTTGCGATAAAAGAAATCGTACCTGTCGCCGAGCATTACGACAAGACGCATGAATATCCCTGGCCCGTCATTAAAAAGGCGCAGTCATTGGGTTTCACCACCATGAATGTGCCCGAGAAGTATGGCGGCAGGGGGTTGAGTTTGTTAGAAGAAGTGTTGGTGACGGAGCGGTTGGCCTGGGGGTGTTCGGGCATGAGTACGGCAATTGGCGCGGCTCTGTTAGCCTGGCTGCCAATCTTAATTGCCGGCAGTGAAACCCAAAAGGAAACGTATGGCCAGCGTCTGGCGAATGGGCAAATGGCGGCCTACTGCCTGACGGAGCCAGAGGCAGGGTCGGACGTTGCCGGCATTAAAACCACTGCCCGCCTGGAAGGCGACCACTACGTCCTCAACGGCAGCAAAACCTTCATCACCGGCGCCACCGTAGCCGACTTCTACACCGTCTTTGCCTACACCGATCCGGGCAAACGGTACAAAGGCATCAGCGCCTTCATCGTTGAACGCGCCTGGCCCGGCGTCAGCGTGGGCAAGCCGTTCGACAAAATGGGGCAGCACGCCTCCGACACCGCCGAAGTCATCTTCGACAACGTGCACGTACCTGTTTCCCACCGTCTGGGGAATGAAGGCGAAGGTTTCATCACCGCCATGAAGGTATTTGACAGAAGTCGCCCTGGCGTGGCTGCTGGCGCAGTAGGCGTAGCCCAACGGGCGCTGGATGAGGCTATTAAGTACGCCAAAACCCGCGTGACCATGGGACAGCCAATCTGGCAGCATCAAGCCATCGGTCACATGGTGGCCGACATGGCCATGCAGGTAGAAGCGGCCCGCATGTTGGTGTGGAAAGCCGCCTGGTCCGTAGACGCCGGCGAATCCAACACCACCGCCGCCGCCTTTGCCAAAGCCTACGCTGCGGATACGGCTATGAAGGTCACCACCAACGCTGTGCAGGTATTTGGCGGCTATGGTTACATGTCCGAATACCCGGTAGAAAAACTGATGCGCGACGCTAAAATCTTCCAGATTTATGAAGGTACAAGCCAGATTCAGCGCAACATCATTGTGCGTGAACTGTTCCGCAAGTAATAAACCCGCCGCCAATAGGTGGTAGGCTGCCGCGGCGCAGCCCTTCAAAACGGGTACGACGAATGCCCATCGTTTTAGTCACAGACCGTCTGTTGACGCGCTCACGGCGCGACCGCAGACGGTCTGTGTCTGGCAATCGGGAAATGTTGTTTGTCATGCTGCTGGGGTTTGCCGGGTTGGGGGTAGTCATATGGCTACACCATTTTGCTCAAGAGATATGATGGAAAAAGAGATAACGGCTGTAATTTTCGATCTGGATGATACATTGCTGGATTGGTCGCAAGGGACGACAAACTGGCGCGACTTTCAGCAGGCGCGGGCGGTGGGACTGCACACTTATTTGCAGGGCATGGGTTATCGGCTGCCGCCGCTGGCAGATTTTGGGCAAACGCTGCTGCAATCTATTCAGGCCGTGTGGGACGAAGCCAACAAAGATTGGGTGGCAGCCCGCCTGGAAGAAGCGCTGCGCCGCACCCTGTTTGTCTACGGCATTGACATGTTTTTGCTGGACCCCCTGCCGCTGCTGCAAGCTTACAATTGGGAGCCGATCCCTGGCGTCACGCCCTTCCCTGATGCCCATGAGGTCTTAACCGAACTGCGCCAGCGTGGCTACCAGTTGGGTCTGATTACTAACTCCTTCACCCCGATGTGGATGCGCGATATTGAACTACGCGCTTATGATTTGCTGGATTTCTTCCCGGTGCGGATTACATCAGGCGAGACGGGCTACATGAAGCCGCACCCGGCCATATTCCAACGCGCCCTGGCGTTATTGGGCGTTACCGCGGAGCAGGCCATGTACGTGGGAGATCGCCCGGCTCATGATGTGGCTGGCGCCAACGACGTAGGCATGACCAGCGTCCTCATCCGCCCGCCCCACCTGGACCGCGCCCTAAACGGGATCACGCCCGATTACACCATCAGACATCTGCACGAATTGTGCGAAATCCTGGCCGCCTGAGGTTTGCACCGTACACCACTTTTTCTGTTCGATGACGATCTGTAGCCTCAATATTCTTGTTGGAGTAGCCGGACAGGGTTTCCTGTCCGATTTATAAGGAGGCGTATGGTTGGCGCGTAGTTTCTGACCACTATTCACCAACCACTGCCCCTATTCACACAGGAGGGTAGTGATGACCCGATTCGACTATAAGAAAACGGCTGTGGTAGGCTTTGGTTTCCTGGGCATCAGCATCATCTGGCCCATTTTTAACCAGTACATTCCCCTCTTTTTACAGGCCGGCAACCCGGAGTTTGAGCAGCAGTTGTTGGCCGCCGGGCGGGAGATTCCCAACATTGTAGGCTTTGCCTTGCCCCCATCGCTGGCTTTGTTCATCATGACCTGGGATAACCTGATCAACGTTTTTATTCAGCCCTGGGTGGGTGAACGGAGCGACCATACCTGGAACCGCTTTGGGCGGCGCAAAGGGTGGATTCTCTTGGGCGCGCCGATCGCCGTTATTGGCTTTGTTTCCATCCCGTTTGCCCAAACCGCGCTGGCCCTGGCTGCCTTCGTTTTGATCACCAACGTGGGTATGGCCCTGTTCCGCTCGCCTACGGTGGCCTGGCTGGGCGACCTGTACACCCCTGCTGATCGCAGTAAGGCCAATGGCATCATCAATCTGATGGGTGGGTTGGGCGCGATTCTGGCTTTTGTGCTGGGCGGGATGCTGTTTACGCGCTTTGGCCGTTCGGCGCCCTTCGTCATGGGGGCGGCGCTGCTGGTAGCAGCCCTGGGACTGGCGGTGGGGCTGGTGAAAGAGCCGCGCACGCTAGGGCAAGACGCCAGATCGCCCGAATCCGAGCGGTCAGGCATCCTGGCGCACCTGCGTCTAATGTTCACCCAATCCAACAAGAGCGGCTTGTGGGTGCTGTTGGCGATTCTTTTCTGGTTTATGGGTTTTAACGCCCTGGAAGCGGGTCTGTCTTCCTTTGCCGTCTTTACGTTGGGCATTGAAGCGGGGCGCGCCTCGATTCTGGCCGGGGCTGTGCCGATTGCCTTTGCTTTGTTGGCCTGGCCGGCGGGATTATTGGGCACTAAATGGGGGCGGCGGCGCACCATTCAGATCGGCCTGACCGGGTTGGTGCTGCTGTTTGCCGTCAGCTATTGGGTGATCCAGGCCGAGCTAACGTTTGTGTTGGTGTTGGTGCTGGCGGGTACGTTTTGGGCGTTGGTTAACGTGAACAGCCTGCCGCTGGTATACGATTATGGGGATGAGCGCAAGATTGGGGCGTACACCGGCTTATATTACTTTTCTTCCCAGTTGGCGGCGGTGTTGGGGCCGACTCTGGGGGGCGTGGTAGTGGACGTTTTGAGCGACCAATATCGCTGGCTTTATCCGTTTAGCATGGTCTTTATGGCCCTGGCCTGGCTGGCTATGACCCGCGTTACCCCGCTGCCGGCAACAAAAGAGGGATAAGAACCGAGCAATTCTCATTTTGTGAGACGTGTTGATAAGAATCACAGAAGGCGCAAATTTACGCGACCTCTGTTATTATTGGGGCACGCCCTATGACAGATACCTGGCAGAGATGAGAGGTTATCCATGCTAGAAATCATTTTTCTGGTTGAGGAAGCGCCTGAAGGGGGTTATGTAGCCCGTGCCTTAGGCGAAGCAATCTTTACGGAAGCGGATACATGGGAGGAATTGCGCCAATCTGTGCGAGAGGCTGTAGCCTGCCACTTTGATGAGAATCCGCCGCAGATCATTCGTCTGCATGTTGTACGTGAAGAGGTTCTGCCGGCATGAGACTCCCCCGTGATTTGAGTGGGGAGGACCTGGCGCGTTTGCTATGGAACGAAACGAGTTGCTCAAAAGCCTGTTTACCTGAACTGGCGTCAGTGATGTCAACTTCTGCCTTTGTTTGATACACTTAGGGGTATGAGCGATTTTGTTTTCGCGCTGCCCTGGCACTTTCGGCCCCTGGTGCTCTTGTGTGTGTTGGCTGCCGGCATTTTCTACGTTCGCGGTTGGCGGTCATTGCGTCAATTGCCGGCAGAAACCCACCCCCTGCAAACGTTAGCCACCCCTTTTCTGCTGTCCATCTACGTCGCCAGCCTGGCGCTTACAGCCATCAGCCTGACCTCTCCCTTAGATTACCTGGCTACCCGCTTCTTTTTTCTGGGCGTGGCCCAGCATTTACTGCTGCTAACCCTGATTCCCTGTCTGTTTTTTGTTCCCAACCCCCTGCCCTTCATCTGGTATGGGCTGCCCCTGGTCTGGCGGCAGCGGTTGCTGTCGCGCCAGACTGATTGGGAGCATTGGGCCGCTCGCTGTCGTCACGTCACGGGCAAGGGACCCGTGCTGTTGGCGTTTGTGGCTTGCGCCTGGGTCTGGTATGATCCCACCCTGCACCAGGCCACCCTGACTTACCCCTGGCTGCGCGATCTATCTCTGCTGACGCTGGCGGGCGCGGGCGCATTGTACTGGTGGCACATCACCGCCGCTGTGCCTCGTTTGCACGACCCCTTGCCGCATATCCCCCACATTGCCTACACAGCCATCGGGGCGCTACCTATTAAGATTATTGGTCTGTTCTTCCTGTTTACGGAACACACCCAGTATAATTACCCAACGCCCGCTTACGCCTGGCTGTCCTTGACGCCCCTGGAAAGTTTCCACCTGGGCGGCGCGGTTACCTGGATGGTGGGCGGCGTAACCTACACCTATGCCGCCGTCTGGCTGTTGAGCCAGTGGCTGGACATCGAAGACAAAAAACCGTGGCAGCCGCGCGCAGCCTGGGATACTCCTGAAGCGATGCTGGCGCCTGGATGGGAAAAATAGTAACAGATATGACAGAACAACTCGTTTTAACCGAACAACGAGGGACGATTTTTGAGATTGTGTTGAATCGTCCAGACAAACGAAATGCGATCAACATGCCCCTGTACGAACAATTCGCCTCCGCCGTCGTCCACGCCAGCCGCGCGGCTGGCGTGCGGGCAGTGTTGGTTCGTGGGGCGGGGAAGGTGTTTAGCGCCGGCATTGACGTCAGCAGCTTTCTCACCCTGTCCCAGAAATATGGCGACAACTGGACGCAGCATATGCGCACCATCACCCATGACTTTCAAGCCGTCTTGACGCAGTTGGAACGGCTGGAACTGCCCACGATTGCTTTGCTGCACGGACACTGCCTGGGAATGGCACTGGAACTGGCGCTGGCCTGCGACGTGCGCATCGCCGCTGAAGGCGCCCTGCTGGGGCTGCCAGAAACGCGATTGGGCATTATTCCAGATGTGGGCGGCAGCACCCGCCTGACGCGGCTGATTGGACCGGGGCGGGCCAAAGAACTCATCTTCACGGGCCGCCAGATTGACGCGGCCTGGGCAGAGCGTTGGGGGCTGGTGAATCACGTTGTGCCGGCAGAGCAACTGCAAGCCAAAGGCGAAGAACTGGCTGCCGAAATTGCTCAGGCTGCCCCATTAGCCGTAGGCATGGCCAAGCGTGTGGTAGATGGCCTGGCGGACATTGATCGCGGGTTGATGCTGGAAGGATGGGCGCAAAGCCACCTCATGGCCAGCGCTGATTTCCAGGAAGGGGTGCAGGCCTTTTTGACGCGGCGGCCTGCCCAATTTAAGGGACGGTGAGTTGTCCCCGGCGGCGCTTCTGTTTATACTCGCCTCATGATAAAGTATCGCCGCATTATTAACGCGGAGACGGGTCAGACACTGGTGGCGCAGGCCAGATGGTGTGACACCTTTGCCGCCAAACTACGCGGCTTCACGTTTCGCCGGCGTCTGCCGGCAGACACGGGGCTGGTGTTAGTGGAAAAAGCGGACAGCCGTCTGCACAGTTCCATCCACATGTTGTTTGTGTTTGTGGCGTTGGGCGTGGTGTGGGTGAATGATGCCGGCATTGTCGTGGACACAGCCCTGGCTAAACCGTGGCGGCTCTCTTACGCTCCCTGCGCTGCTGCCCGCTACGTCATAGAAGCCTCTCCGGCTGTTCTGGAGCGGGTGCGCCCTGGCGACCCAATTCTATTTGTAGACGTTGTATGAGTAAACACCTTTTCATTTTACTGGGCTTGGCGGGCCTGCTGGTATTTCCCGCCGCAGTCCTGGCGCAAACCGCTGACGTGACGCCTACCGCCACGACGCCCATAGAGACCCCCACCGCCGCGGCGCCGGTGGAAACACCTGCTGCGCCGCTCATTCCCAAAATCCACATTGTGCAGGATGGGGAGACCCTGACCAGTATTGCCAACGATTATGGCATGTCGGTAGAACGGCTGCTGCAAGCAAACAGCGTGGTAGACCCGGGCTACATTTACGTGGGGCAGGAGTTGGTTATTCCTGACATCAGTGGCGATCCCTTCCAGACAGACTATGTTATCCAGCTAGGGGATACACTGCACAGCCTGGCGGAAGTGTTCAACACCACGCCAGCAGACATTGCCACCGCCAATCATCTGTTGAATCCGCAGGAATTGATTGCCGGCAAGCGCCTGACCATCGTCAGCCGCACCGGTTCTACCACCGCTGCCGCCGTTACTGGAGAATCACATCTGGTCCAGCCAGGGGAGTCTTTGTTGATGCTGGCGGCAGCGACCAACATGCCGCCAATGGCCCTGGCCCGGTTAAACGATTTACCCTACCCGGCGCAGCTTTACCCGGGCCAACGGCTGCGCCTGCCCGGCGCAGCCGGCTATCAAGACCTGCCCGGTGAATGGAGACAGGTGCAGTTGGGACCGCTGCCGGCAGAACAGGGATTCACCCTGTCGCTCTACATTGAGAATAAACTGGAAGGGGAACCAACCGGGCAGTTTGTGGGACAGCCACTGCGGTTTGCGCCGGTGGGCGATGGCTACGTGGCTATGATTGGCCTGAGCGCTTTCACCGAAGCGGGCGTCTATGAACTGGAACTGGGGGGCAGCGGCAGCCGTCCCTGGACACCCTTCCGGCAGTTGGTACAAATTGGCGACCATGATTATGGACGGCAGGAATTGGTCTTGTCCGAAGACAAGAGCGGTTTGCTGGCCCCGGACCTGGTACAAGCCGAAAATGAGCTGTTGGCCTCGATCTGCACCCAGTTCACGCCGGTAGCGCGGTGGACAGGGCTGTTTCAGCAGCCGGTGGTCAGCGACACGCTGATTACAGCAGGGTACGGCATTGCCCGTTCTTACAATGGCGGCCCCTATGACAGTTTCCACAGTGGCACGGATTATGCCACGTATGCCGGCACAAAAGTATTAGCGCCGAATGCCGGCATTGTCGTCCTCAGCGAGCTGCTGCAAGTGCGGGGCAACGTCATTATCATTGATCATGGCCTGGGTGTCATGACCGCTTATTATCACCTGCAAAAGCTGGAAGTGAACGTGGGCGACGAAGTAACGCCAGGGCAGGTCATTGGCGAGGTAGGCAGCACTGGTTTATCCACCGGCCCCCACTTACACTGGGACGTGCGTATCCTGAACACGCCCGTCAACCCGCTGCAATGGCTGGAGCGGCCTTTTCCGTAGAGACGTTGCACTGCAACGTCTCTACAGGGCATATCCCACCATTTTTGCGTCGTATACCCGGCATTGGTATAATTTTACTTGTGCCTCAAGCTAAAACCCCTCGTTGCGAGCCGACTTTCGTTACCAGGTAAGGCATTAAACAGGTAAATGACTGGCTCACACGAAGACGAGTCTGGCCATTTTATGAGGAGACAGTTGTGATTCAATCCCAAACCCAGACCCGAGATTACTGGGTGTCCAACTTCACCCTGCAAGAATCTGACATTGAATTCTTATACAATCACCTCCTGGAAGTAGAGCAGCCGCAAGAAATCGGCGGCCTGGCGCGAGCCGTCATGGAAAACCGTGTTTCCAGTGAAGTCCAGGATGTTAAACGCCGCCTCGCTGGCCGCACTGTCTACCAACCGCGCAAAAGTTATCGCGTCGGCGAGCAGATTATTTTCCCGGCTATGAAGTTTGCCGCCGGCGAAGTCACGGCTGTGCGCTCTGGTTACAACCCAGAGTATGGCAGCTTTGATGTGGTGGCCGTGGATATTGCCGGCAAAACACGGGAGTTTGCTGCCAGTTTAACGGCTGAACACACATTGAACCAGGACAACGGCGATCTGTTTGACCTGATTGACAATGTCAACCTGGATGATCTGTTTGCCCAATATGGCAGCGTTGTCGTGGAAAAGTTGACGGCTGCGCTGACCGCCCACGCCGAATTTGTGCGTCTGGGCAAGCTGTGGCTGGTGAAAGGGCTGCTCACAGACATCAACATAGGCCACCTTCATCTGGCCGAAGCCGTGTTGGAAATCAACAACGGCGGCCCTCTGCCCACGCCTGAGATCATTACCTACCTTGATCTGGACCCCAGCGACAACCGCGAAGCGCAGATTTTCTCGCTCAACTACGCGCTGCTGCACGACGATCGCTTTGACGAAGTAGCCCCCAAGGGGCAGGTGGCCTGGTTTCTGCGCCGTATGGAACCGGAAGGCGTGCGCGAAGTACCGGCCCGCCTGGTCTATAAATCCATTCCTTATGACCGCGCTTTGCTTAGCCCGCAACTGATACAGTTGGAACGGGAATTAGATGACGAATGGTCTGATCTGAGTTCCCCTGCCATTCCGGCCATAGAGGTGCGCCTCATCCTGACTTACCCCCACTGGTGGGCCGGCACACTGCCGCTCAACGCCGATACGCGCCCCCTGTTTCCCCTGGGACTATCTCCGCGCCAGTCGGTGCAGCTGATAGACGAGTTCACCAACCACACCATTGATAGCTGGGTGGTTCAGCCAGGCCGCTACATCTTTGGTCTCAAGGAATGGTACGAAGAACAGCAGATACCCGTTGGCGCGTACATTACGTTAAAGCGCAGCCCCGAACCGGGCGTTTTATTGGTAAACTACGACCGTCGGCGAGAAAAGCGGGAGTGGGTGCGGCTGGCGGCAGTTGAAGATAACCAACTCAAGTTTGATCTGGATCGCCGGCTCATTGGCGCTGATTACGATGACCTGATGGTTGTCGGCACGGATTACGTGGCGGCTGTGGATGCCTTGTGGCGGCGCGCTGACGCGCATCAGCGCCAGTTATCCTCGCTGCTGGCCGAAATTGTGCCTGAATTAGCCAGGATGAATCCACAGAACACGGTGCACGCCAAGACGATTTACAGCGTTATTAACATGCTGCGCCGCGTGCCCCCTGGCCCTGTATTTGCTGAACTGGTGCGCCATCCCGCTTTTCGCAACATGGGCGACCATTACTGGCAGTTTGACGCCAGCCGCTGGCAGCGAAAATAGGGGATTTTCCCCAGGAGGGTAGCTTTCCCCTGGTCAGGTATCTTGTGTTAAAATAGGGTGTTCAACGTTCATCCGCTTCAGCAAAGCGTCGTTTTAACGAACTGTTGCTTTTGATTGCGGACATAAAAGTCAGGAGTAGCTTTGTCTGGACAAGCTAGACCCAAAATAGGATTGCCGCCTTTACCACGGCTCAATGAAGACACCCGATTCTACATTGACTTTGAATGGTGGGAGCAATCGGGATTGGATTTGAAGGCTTACCTGTCGTCGCGTCTGCCTATTAGCGGCGACATGCCGCTTGATCTGGAGGCAGACCAGATTGACGTGGTAGATATGAAGACGGGCGAAGTCAGGCGTGTGGATGGCTTCCAGTACGTCTTGCAGACATCCATTAAGTCAATGCCTGTGGATCGCATCCAGCAGGCAGCCCTGGTGGATGCTGTTTTTTACATCCTCTTGGGCAATGCCAACCAGCCAATGAGCGCGCGCGAATTGGCGGAACGAGTGCAGCGTTCTCCCGATGTTATTCTGAAGACGTTGGGGGGCAAAACAATTTTCCAGGGTATTCGCCCGCTGCTTGAGGATTAAGCCGCCGCTGCCTGCTCAGGCAGCGGGAATTTGTGGAGACACTCCCCCAACCATGCGTGTATTTATTGCCGGCATTATGCAAGGCTCGCGCCAAGATAACGATCTGGACAGCCAATCTTATCGGATGCGCATTGCCCAGACCCTGGCTGCCCACCTGCCTGAAGTTGAAATTACAGACCCCTGGTCCCTCCATCCTGACAGCGTAGGTTACGATGATGATCAGGCCCGCGAAACCTTCCTGAGCATGACCAATCTGGCCTGTCAGGCTGATCTGGTGATTGCCTATCTGCCGCAAGCCAGCATGGGTACGGCTATTGAGATGTGGACGGCGTATCATGCCGGCAAGCCCGTCGTGGCCGTCACCCCCCTTTCCCATAACTGGGTGGTCAAACTGTGCGCCAGACACATTTTACCCGACCTGGACAGTCTGCTGGCTTACATTGAGAGCGGCAGCCTATCCCGGCTGGTTGACGGACACCCCTCTAACGATTAGAATTAGCAACTAAACACCTGTTAGCCCCAGTAGCTCAAAGGATAGAGCGCCGGACTTCTAATCCGTAGGTTGGGGGTTCGAGTCCCTCCTGGGGTATTGATTATTCTTCCATGATTCTGATTACGGGAGCTACCGGCTTTCTTGGCCACAACCTGATCCCACGACTGGCTCAGACCGGCAGTAAGCTGCGCGCCCTGGTGCGCCACAGCAGTGACACACGTCTGCTGCGGCAGTATGGCGTCGAACTGGCCTATGCCAACGACATTACCGATGCTGCCGCCGTTGCCCGCGCCTGCCAGGGCTGCCAGTTTGTCATTCACGCCGCCGGCCATTTTCGCTTTTGGGGAGATCTGTCCGAATTTTGGCGCACCAATGTAACCGGAACGGAAGTCGTGTTGGCCGGGGCGACTGCCGCTCATGTGTCGCGTCTGGTCTACGTGTCAACCGTCGTTGTTGTGGGGCAGGCCCAAACCGCTGTGATTATTGATGAGACTACGCCGTGCCAACCGCAAGACGCTTACCAGGAAAGTAAACTGGCCGCCGAGCAGCGCGTCCTGGCTGCTGGGCGCGACCAGGGCCTGCCGGTCATTGTGCTGCGTCCGGGTGCGTTTTATGGTCCCTGGGGACGTTACGCCTTTAACCGCCTCTTTTTTGAGGAACCGCTGCGCGGCTGGCGCATCAAAGTCAACGATGGCCGCCACATCACCTTTCCTGCGTTCGTGCCCGATGTCGCCCAGGGGATCGAACTGGCCCTATCGGCGGGACGGTCGGGTGAAATCTACAATATCTGCGGCAGCTCCCTCAACCACAATGCGGCCAACGACATCATTAGTGACCTGGCCGGCATTTCGCGCTTCCGCCTGCCTGTGCCTGTATCCGCGGCGCTTCTACTGGCCCGCGTGATGACGGCGGCCTCTGGCTTCACCGGGCGTGAGCCATTTTATCCCAACAACCTGGCCCATTACATTTTCCAGGATTGGCCTGTCTCCAACGCCAAAGCCTGGGCTGAACTCGGCTTTCGCCCCACGCCGTTTGTTAACGGCGCCAGGGAGACGCTGGCCTGGTATTGGCAAACAGGCATTCTGCGGCAAGGAAAACGACGGCAGAGGGAACCAATCACTCATTCAGGTGAATGAGGGTAAGCGGCAGGCGGTCATCTGGCAGCGAGGGGGCGCTGGTTGCCAACCGTAAACGGACTAATGAAGGCCAGGCATACCAGCCCACTGCCAGGGTGTACGTTTGATCCGGGGTGACAGGCAGTACCAACTGGTGTTGGTTGGCGATGATTTCGCCCGGCTGCCAGCGTGATGTACTGTATTTGCCGGCACATGGGGGGGCGTCGTGCTGTACGGCTGGCGGTTTGTTTTCTTCGCCGGCGGCATATAAATGCACAAATAGGGTGTAATCCGCCTCCACAGACTGCATGGCCTGCCAGTACAGCGTAACCAGCAACGTGTCTCCTGGTCCAGGTTCAGCGGGAAACCATTCATATCCCCGCAGTTGAATGGCCTCAAAGCGGCTTTCAGCGGATGGAGCAGACAACGCCAATGGCGCGCCAGCAGGAACCACAAAAATGGCGTAAAGAGGGTCGCCGCTGGGCTGGTGACGAATGGGAGCATCGGCATAGCCTGTGGGGTATAACCAGGATAGTTGTTTGATGATGCCGGCATCTGCACGCAGATCCACGAAATAAGTGACTGGCTGCGGAGAGGCATCTAACAAGATCAGGCAATCGCTGCCGTTAAAAGCCCGCACGTGGCTGCCACGCAGCAGCAAGTCAAACGTAGGATGGGCAGCATTAACTAAATCAGGCGTCAGATAGACTATACCCTGTGTATCCCTGGCTTGCTGCGCTGCCTGCCATTCCCCCACTTGAAAAGCGTCAAACAGACCTGGATCATTGGCCCAGAGACCAAAATAGTCGTGGAGGGTGGTAGTGAGACTGAAGAGAAAACCCGCGACCAGACAAACAGGTAGCCAACGCCGCCAGCGCAGCGGCAGCCAATCAGCCAGCGCAGCCATACCGGCGGCGACTATACCGGCAAATGCCGGCATGGCCCCCCACATCCGCGTATACGTGGGCGCGCCATCGGACAACACCACCGGTAGCATCATCGTTCCGCCCCAGGCTGCCAGCAGCAGCATCCCTGGCTGTCGCCAGCGCCAAAGTAGGCGCATCATCCCTACCCAAAACAGCAGCGACAAAAACGGATCATAAATGGGTCGCCCCGGCAAATTATGTCGCAGCAGACTGTCGCCGAAACCAGGCAAGCTAAGGCCCGCCACTGTGCGGCTCAGATTACCCAAAAGGGCCAGCGGCACCGAATCTGCTCCCGCCCCCAGGGTCTCGTAACTGGCGATCTGGGCTCGCGCCAACAAAATGTCGCTTTGCTGCCACAAATAGCGGCCCAAAGGGAAAAAAACGACGAAAGCGCAAGTCGCTGCCAATGCCCAACGCAGACTATACCAGCGCCACTGCCTGGTCTGTACGGCCACTCCCCCCAGGGCAAGAGTAATGGCCACTGGCAGGAAACGAGCAGCATGATAAGTATATAAACCTGCTCCCAGGGCCAACCCTACCAGGACAAAGTAGCAGGTCTGTCGCCGGCGCAGGCCGCTGGCCAGGCCATAAAACGCCAGCGCGGCAGGTATAGTCAGCAGAAACACCTCGAAGCCAATCCGTGTAAAGACCAGTGTCGGAAAAGAAATGGTCAACGCCGCTGTTCCAGACAGAGCCAGCCAACTGGCTCGCCCCTTTGCTACACCATCTAACTGGAAAATGGATCGCAACGCCAGAAATGTCAGCGGCAGACTGAAAAGGCTTGCGCCGGCAACAGCGTAACGGATAGCCCAGGGAGAGTTGTGGCTCACCTGACGCACCAACCAGGTGAGATAAATAATAGCCGGGTGCAGACCGCCAAAATCTGCGGCGAAATAGACGGGCCAGGAACCACTTGCCCCCAAGTCGCGCGCCTGCAAGCTGGCCCAGGCTTCATCGTACCACAGGCCAGGGGGCAGATGCGTCAGGTTATAGAAGCGCGTAACCGCAGCCAACAGCGTCAGGCCCAGCAGTCCACCCGCTATCCACAAGCCGCGACGTTGACCCCACATGGCAACTACTTTTCCCATATGCGCAATAGCCCATTGGACAGGCCGGCGCCGATGGCGATTTCGCCATCCTGCCGTTGAACGACCGCCAGATTGGTTTGCAGAAGCGCGGGCAGCGGCAGCGTCCACGCCGTTTTAGCGCCATCAGGCGTATGCTGCACTGCCCCCAGAGTGAGGCGGTCTGGCGTGGGCAGCAGCAGTTCCACCTGTCCATCCCCGTCAAAATCGGCGGCAGCGGCCATGTCCAGATTGCGTGTGCCTGTGACGTGAGAGGTATAGCCGGCCAAATCGGCTGCTACTTGTAGCCTGTCCCCTTGCCACTGGTAAAACTCCACCACGCCGCCAATATGCGGCGTCAACACGGCTGCCAGTTCCAGTTCCCCATTTGGGCCAAATGGGGCAACCGCAATGGGGTGTCGCCAGCGAAAACCCTGCCCCACCGCCGGCCCGGTAGCCAATAGCTGCCCATCTTCATGGTATACCACAATTTGCGCGCCGCCATCGCTGCTGGATTGCGTCACAATGATTTCCCGCTGCCCATCCCCATTAAGATCGGCCCAGATAGGGGCGATGCCTTCAATGACAAATGGTTCAGGCACACGGATGACACGGTTGACGACAGTTTCTGGCTGTGTGCGCAGCAGTGTGATGCTGGTGGCTTCCAGATTGTCCCCTAAAACGGCGTGAGCGTACCGGTCGCTGGGATCTGTCAGCAGCAGCAGCCGTTGTTGTTCATCCACCAGAATACGGGCATCTGGCAGGGCGTTCACGCTTAACGCATTGGGCAGTATCGGTTCAGTCTGCTGCATCACGTTCAGGTTGCCATCGGCATAAATGAAGGCCCAGATGCCTTCTGCCTGGTCTATAATCACGGGATGCGTCTCCCCGTGGCGGCTGGTGGGCGGGATCATCAGGCGCGCTTCGCCGCGCTGCACCAGCAGCATGGGGGGCACATTGCCCACCATGGATGGGACAAGCGGCAGCGACGTCACCTGGCCGTCGTGGACGTAAAACCCCTGTGTCCTGCCATCGGCCAACACCACAGCCCACACCACGCCCGGATGGACAGCCGCCGCTGCTACCCACTGCGGCGCGCCCGCCAGCGGAATATCCAGCGGGGGCGTCTGCGGCAAATCCCCTTTGCCCAGAACGTACCGGTTACCATCCGCCTGCTGGTAAGTGTAGCCGGCGGCAGGCGGGGCAGAGACAGATAGAGCCAACGGTGAAGTCAGTGGGGTATTTGTTGCGGCTGGCGATGTGTCATCGGGCATGATCGTTTCTATGGGCAGGGCAAGGGCGGGCAGTTCTGTGGCTGGACGGCAGGCGGCTAACGCCCACAGACCAAACAAAGCTGCCCATAAACCAAAGGGGAGAGTCTTGTTCTTGCGCATCGTTAATTGTCCTCTAACAGCGTCAGGGGA
>CAZDSN010000023.1:0-16050 GCA_964507675.1 uncultured Ardenticatenaceae bacterium
TCAGCCCCGCCTACGGCGGGGCTGACACCCACCACGATTAAGTGCAGCGCTACCCCGTGAATAGTTACAGGATTTTATGTATAATTCCCCATAAGAGTCGCGCGGATGCGTGAGTCTGCCCCGAGCTTGCCCATATGCCCAATCAGCGGCGACAATAAGATCAATAGCAGAACCTGGGAAGGACAACAATATCAACAGAGTCGCATACGCTCTCCAGAAACATAGAGGGTCTCACCTATGGATGTTTTCAACTTACGTTACCAGTTGATTGGCGACTACAGCGCCTATATTAGCAGTTTCATCAACATCCAGGACAAACGAATACACAGCCACGTCCACGATGAGCTGGCAGCGGGAACCTTATGGCCCGATCCCCTCATCCAGCTAAACCCCACCTTTGCCCCGGGCGCGTGGATAGATGATCTGGTCAACCGGGGCGTGCTGCACCCTCTTTGTCATGACATCTTCCGCCTGAAATCGGCTGACGACAAAAGCGCCCCCCTCCGGCTGCACCGGCATCAGACCGACGCCATCACAGCCGCCCAATCCGGCGACAACTACGTGCTGACCACCGGCACCGGATCGGGTAAAAGTCTGGCCTATATCATCCCCATTGTAGATCACGTTCTCAAACGCGGCAGCGGTCGCGGCATTCAAGCCATTGTCATCTACCCCATGAATGCCCTGGCCAACAGCCAGTTTAACGAACTGGAAAAATTCCTGGTGCGCGGCTTCGACAAACCGCCCGTCACCTTCCGTCGTTACACCGGGCAGGAATCCGAGGAGGAACGACAAGAAATTATTGCCCATCCCCCCGACATTATCCTCACCAACTATGTCATGCTGGAACTCATCATGACCCGGCCGTTTGAGCGAGACCTGGTCAAGGCAGCCAGGGGGCTGCAGTTTCTGGTACTGGATGAGCTGCACACCTACCGTGGCCGGCAAGGCGCAGACGTGGCCATGTTAGTGCGCCGCGTGCGCAACGTCGCTAACAACCCGCAGATGCAGATAGTCGGCACATCGGCAACCCTGGCTGAAGGGGGCGCGTTTGCCGAACAGCAGCAAAAAATCGCTGAAGTCGCCGCCCAACTGTTTGGCGCACCCGTCAAAGCTGCCCGCATTATCGGCGAAACCCTGCGCCGCGCCACGACCGACCGTTCATTAAACGATCCCACCTTTATTCAGGCATTAACCCAACGATTGCAAAAGGGAGTAGAGAGTAAGGAATCGGGAGTCGGGGATGGCCCTACTCCCTACTCCCCACTCCCTATTCCCTATGACGCCTTCATTGCCGATCCGTTAGCCGTCTGGATCGAAACCACCTTTGGCCTGGAAACCGAACCAGAAAGCGGCCGGCTGCGCCGCGCCAGCCCACTCAGCATCAGCGGCGACGACGGCGCTGCCCAACGGCTGTCCATCCTGACTGGCGTGCCGGCAGCGCAATGCGCCGCCGCCATTCAACAAACCTTGCTGGCTGGCTACGATGCCCTTCATCCCGAAACCCAATTCCCGGCGTTTGCCTTTCGTCTGCACCAATTCATCAGCCGCGGCGATACCGTCTACGCCTCATTGGACGCCCCGCAGAACCGTTATATCACCCTCAAGAAACAAGAATACGTTCCGGACAGGTCGCGCCAGAGAATTTTGCTGCCGCTCGTCTTTTGTCGGGAATGTGGTCAGGAATATTACGTAGTCAACCGCCAGACGAACAGTAAAACAGGCGCCCTGTTCTTCACAGTGCGGGAACTGCACGATCAGACCAGCAAAGAAGACCATCAACGCGGTTTCTTATACCACCACCCGGCCGACCCCTGGCCCCACGACGATGCCGCCATCTTAGAACGCCTGCCGGAAGATTGGCTGGAACTTAGTCCATCCGGCTTGCTGCGGGTGAAAAGACATTACCGGCAAAAACAGCCCCAGGCCGTGCGCCTGGACACGTTGGGGCAGGAAGATGAGCAAGGAACCACCTATCACTTTGTCCACTCCCCCTTCGCCTTTTGCCTGCACTGCGGCGTCGCCTATAGCAGCCGCGAACACTCCGACTTCGGCAAGTTAGCCTCCCTCTCCTCCGAAGGCCGCAGCACAGCCACGACCGTCTTAACTCTGTCCGCCTTACGCGCTTTGCGCGCCGACGAAGCGCTGGAATTAAAAGCGAAAAAACTGTTGAGTTTTACCGATAACCGCCAGGACGCCTCCTTACAGGCTGGGCACTTCAACGACTTCGTGGAAGTCGGTCTGCTGCGATCTGCCATATACCAGGCAGTCCGGCAGGCGGGCGCAGCCGGCATCAAACACGATGAACTGGCACAGCGGGTTTTTGAGGCCCTGAATCTGCCCCTGGAACTCTATGCCTCGAACCCCGATGTCAAGTTTATGCAGAAACAGGAAACGGAGCTGGCTTTGCGCGAAGTGCTGGCTTACCGCGTGTACCAGGATTTACGCCGCGGCTGGCGCGTCACCGCGCCCAATCTGGAACAGGCTGGGCTGCTGCAAATAGATTACGTCTCGCTGCGCGAGCTGTGTCAGGCGGAAACAGAATGGCAAGGCGGGCACATCGCCTTAGCCTCAGCCACGCCGGCAGAACGATACCAGGTGGCTAAAGTGCTGCTGGATGTGCTGCGGCGCGAACTGGCAATCAAGGTCAACTTCCTCGACCCGCTTTACCAGGAACGCATTCAGCAGCGCAGCAGCCTGCGCCTGGTAGAACCCTGGGCCATTGACGACGAAGAAAACATGACGCACGCAGCCATTGCCTGGCCCCGCGCCAGCCGCCGCGGCGACTACGGTGGACACCTTTATCTTTCCTCCCGTTCCGGCTTCGGCATGTATCTGCGGCGGCAAAACAACTTTCCCCGTTATGCGGGCAGCCTGAAGACAGCCGACACGGATCAAATCATTCCCCAGTTGTTCCGCGTCTTGGAAGTGGCCGGGCTGGTGGAAGGGGTCGCCGCGCCGCCAGATGAAAACGGTCCCCCTGGCTACCAGTTGCCGGCTGATAGCTTGATCTGGCTGGCTGGCGACGGTCGTGAACCCTATCACGACCCGGTGCGCATGCCCCGCCTGCCCAAGACCGGATTGCGCCCCAATCCCTTCTTTGTTCACTTTTACACCCAGGTTGCGTCGGGTCTGCGCCACACCCAGGCCCGCGAACATACGGCCCAGGTGCCCATGGCCGACCGCCTCCGCCGCGAAGCGCAGTTCCGCGAAGCCAGTCTGCCCATTTTGTACTGCTCGCCCACGATGGAACTCGGCGTAGACATTGCCCAATTGAACGTGGTCAACATGCGCAACGTGCCGCCCACCCCGGCCAACTACGCCCAACGCTCCGGCCGCGCCGGGCGCAGCGGCCAGCCCGCATTGGTCTTTACCTACTGCACCACCGGCAGCCCCCACGACCAATACTTCTTCAAACAGCCAGAGCGCATGGTCGCCGGTTCCGTCACCCCGCCACGCCTGGACTTAGCCAACGAAGACTTAATCCGCGCCCACGTTCACGCCGTCTGGCTGGCGGAAGCCGGGCTGCATCTGGGATCGTCGCTGAAAGATGTTTTAGACCTGGCTGGCGATCCCCCGACCCTGGCCCTGCTGCCATCGGTGCAGGCGAATATAGACAATCTCCACGCCCGCCGGCGAGCCGCCAGCCGCGTGCAGGCAATTCTGGCAACGACGCAATCTGAGTTAGCCGCAACCAGTTGGTACAGCCCCACCTGGTTAGAACAAACCTTGCAGCGCATTGGCGACGCCTTTGACCGCGCCTGCGACCGCTGGCGCGGTCTTTATCGCGCCGCGCTGCAGCAGCAGGCGGCGCAGCATGAGATCATGCGCGACGCCACCCGCTCGCAGCCGGAAAAGAACCTGGCCGCCCACCTGCGGGCGGAAGCCGAGGCGCAGTTGCGGCTGTTAACCGATAACGGCAATGTGATGCAGTCCGATTTCTACAGCTACCGTTACTTTGCCAGCGAAGGCTTTTTGCCCGGCTACAACTTCCCCCGCCTGCCCCTCTCCGCCTATATTCCCGGCCGGCGTGGCCGCCGCCGTGACGAGGATGAATACCTCTCCCGCCCCCGCTTCCTGGCCATCTCCGAATTTGGCCCCCGCAGCATCATCTACCATGAAGGCTCCCGCTATGTCATCAACAAGGTCATCTTGCCGGTGGGCGATGACGACCTGCTGACCACCAGCGCCCAGATATGTCCATCGTGCGGCTATTTGCACCCGGTTCAAAGCGGACGCAGCGGGCTAGACTTGTGCCAACAGTGCGACAAGCCGCTGGATATTGCCCTGAGCAATCTGTTCCGCATGCAGAACGTGGCCACCAAACGCCGCGACCGCATCAACAGCGACGAAGAAGAACGAATGCGCATGGGCTATGAGTTTAAGACGGGCGTGCGCTTTGGCGCGCGCCCTGGCGACCACGGCCAGCAGCCCGCCTGCCGCCTGGCAACCGTCCAGGCGGCTGATGGCACGCCGCTGCTCAAGCTGACCTATGGCGATGCGGCCACTCTGTGGCGCATCAATCTGGGCTGGCGGCGGCGCAATCCCAATGATCCCCCCGGCTTTATGCTGGACACGGAGCGGGGCTACTGGCAAAAGAACGAGCAGGATGTTGATCCCGACCCCGACGACCCCCACAGCCCCATGCAAATGCGGGTGGTCCCCTTCGTCGAAGACCGGCGCAATTGTCTGCTCATTGAGCCGCTATTGGAGGGAGTAGGGGCGTGGAGAAATAAGGGAATAGGAGCCTCACTCCCCCACTCCCCCACTCCCTCACTCCCTATTCCCACCAACATAATGGCCTCACTGCAGCCGGCGCTCAAAACCGCTATCCAGCTTTTATACCAGTTAGAGGACAATGAGCTGGCGGCTGAACCGCTGCCCAATCTTGATGAACGCCGCCTGCTCCTGTACTATGAATCGGCTGAAGGGGGCGCCGGCATCCTGCGCCAACTGCTGGATGATACCGGAGCAATGGCCCGCATTGCTGCCCAGGCGCTAACCATCTGCCACTTTGACCTCCAGGGGCGCGATTTGCGCCGCACGGAGCGGGCATCCGGCGGCCGCCAGGAAGATTGCGAAACTGCCTGCTACGACTGCCTGATGAGCTACTATAACCAGATAGATCACGCCTGGTTAGATCGCCACGCCATACGCGACTTCCTGTTGCAACTGGCAGGCAGCACGGTGAAGGTTAGCCCTACCGCCGTTTCGCCTGCCTCTCACCTGGCAGAACTAAAGAGCCGGTGCGGCAGCGACCTGGAAAGGCAGTGGTTAGACTTTCTAGATCAACACAACCTGCGGCTGCCGGATGAGGCGCAGAAGTTTATTGAACCATGCCAGACCCGGCCGGATTTCTGGTATGCCGATACCTATACAGCCGTTTTCATAGATGGCCCGCCGCACGATCACGCCGATGTGCAGCGCAACGACGCCGAAATTGGCGACTGCCTGGAACGCAGCGCCGGCATAACAGTCATTCGTTTTCATTACCAGGCCGATTGGTTGGCAATCGTGGCCAATCATCCCCATGTTTTTGGCAAACCGGCCCGACTGCTCTCATGACACGCCAGCCTGAGATATGGAACGCTGATGACGCAGATAGTTCGCAGATTTTTGCCGATCAGCGAAAATCCGCGCCCCGTCGGCGTCATCTGCGTGCTATCCAGGCTGATTGGCAAATGTTAGAACGCGCGCCCAAAATATGTCCCAACAAAGTGAGAACAGCCAACTAATACGTCGTTTGGGTTTAATCCTTTTGGGCGTTGTCGCCTTTCTCTGGCTGCGCGATCCATCCCGATCAATCATAGATATTCTGATCGAGGTTGGCGTACTGATACTGCCGGCAGCGGCAGTGATGCTCAGCCCTCTCCTCACTTATCTACTGATACGCCTCTTCCGCCGTATCTTCCCAGCCAGGAAGATTGTCCCCGTCGTGGATCCTGGAATAACTCCTGAAGGTGCCGGCAAATGGCAACTGATTGGCACCGGCCTCTTTTTCGTTGGTTGGCCCGTTGGCGTAATGTTTTCTCTCTGGCTCATAAACGGCTTTGTCGCCTGGTACTTTCTTCAATTGCCGGCCGTCTATGTGGCGCCCATTGATACTGCGTATTGGTGGATCGTGGCCATGTGTGCCGGCGCGGTCTTTGGCTCGATCTTCTCAATTCTCATTGTCAAAGCAATGCTCAAAAGTAGATACGAAGTCTTGAGCGGGCATTACGATCAGGCCATGGGCTTCGATAACCAAAAGGTCGGCAAACTCATTCTTACCGGCGCTTTTTTATTTGTCTCTGCTATGATGTTTATAGGCTTGAACTCCTACACCCGCTTCACGGAAGAAGGCATACATACCCGGCGCCCTGACGCATTGCCTGAAGAATTTCACGCCTATGATGAAGTCGTGGCTGTCAGGCAAATCATCAGAGCCAACCAACCGCGCCAGGATCAGGTTTTTATCATTGAGTATGCAAACGGGACATATTGGCGCTCCTCGCCCGTTGAAAGCAATCGTGTGCCCGCAAATTATCTGTCAATAATGGAGTACGTTGCTCGCCAAAGCGGTCAAGAACTTGTGCGCGTCGTTGAATTCCCCACCCCCGCCACGCGCCCCAAAGAATGAAAATCTTAACCACCCATCACACAATCTCCCTTACCACTGTACACTCACCACTGTCCACTGCCCACTCACCACTCACCACTATTTTCCCAGGAGTTTTCCATGCCGTATGCTGTCGGTTCCCTCGTCAAAACACGCGGCCGCGAATGGGTCGTCCTGCCCGATTCCAGCAATGAATGGCTGGTCTTACGGCCGTTAGGCGGCACAGACCAGGAAATCGCCGGAGTCTACCTGCCGCTGGAGCAGGATGACGTCCAACCGGCCACCTTTGATGTCCCTGATCCCCAAGACGTGGGCGACTTTCGCTCCTGCCGCCTGCTGCGCGATGCCGTGCGCCTCGGTTTTCGTTCCAGCGCCGGCCCCTTCCGCTCCTTTGCCCGGCTGAATGTCGAACCCCGACCTTACCAGCTTGTGCCCCTGCTGATGGCTCTCAAACTCGACCCGGTGCGCCTGCTCATTGCCGATGACGTGGGTATCGGCAAAACCATCGAAGCCGGAGTAATTGCCAGAGAATTGTTAGACCGGGGTGAAGTCCGCCGCCTGGCCGTCCTCTGCCCGCCCCACCTGGCTGAACAGTGGCAGAGCGAACTGGCTGAAAAATTCCACATTGACGCCGAACTGGTCTTACCCAGTACCGTCACGCGCCTGGAACGGGGCACAGCCGTTGGCCAATCCCTCTTTGATCTGCATCCCTTTGTCATCATCTCCACCGAGTACATCAAATCCCCCCGCCGCCGCGAAGAATTTATCCGCGTCTGTCCGGAACTGGTGATCGTGGATGAAGCCCACACCTGCGCCTTTTCGCCGGACAATCGAGGGGGGCGGCATCTGCGCCACCAACTGCTAAGAGCTTTAGCCGCCCGTGAAGATCGCCACCTTCTCCTGGTAACGGCCACGCCCCACAGCGGCGACGAGGGGGCGTTCCGGTCGTTACTGGGGCTGCTGCGCCCTGACTTCCTCCATTTGCCCGAAGATTTGTCGGGGCGGGCCAATGAAGCCAGGCGGCGCGACGTGGCCCAACACCTGGTTCAGCGTCGCCGGGGCGATATACGGGCTTATTTAGATGCTGATACTGAATTCCCTCAACGAGAAGATGCCGAGGCCACTTATACCCTGACCCCGGAATACAAAAAGCTGTTTAACAACCTGCTGGAGTACGCCCGCGAGCGGGTAGCGGTAGGGAGTAGGGAGTCGGGAATAGAGAGTAGCCCAACCCCCCACTCCCCACTCCCCACTGCCCACCAACAGCGGGTACGCTGGTGGTCGGCGTTGGCTCTGCTCCGCAGCCTCGCCAGCAGTCCGGCGGCGGCCGCCGCCACCCTCCGCACCCGCTCTGGCACGGCCGGCACGGAAACGGCCGCCGCAGCGGATGAGATCGGGGAGCGGGCCGTGCTTGACCTGGACGACGCCGATACCAGCGAGTTCCTGGACGTGGCCCCCGGTGGGCAGGAAGGGGAAGACCAGCCTGCCAGCGAACGAGAGCGGCTGCTGCGCTTTGCGCGGCGGGCAGAAAACCTCTTTGGCCCCGAACAGGACGCCAAGCTGAAACAGGCAATCACCCTGGTCAAACAGTTGTTGCAAGATGGCTACCATCCCATCCTCTTTTGTCGCTTTATTCCCACGGCGGAATATGTGGCTGACCAACTTCGGCAAGCCTTGCCCAACAAGGTCGAGGTCGCCGCTGTCACCGGCACATTGCCCCCGCCCGAACGGGAAAACCGGGTGGCGCAGTTGGGGCAGCATGAGCAGCGTGTCCTGGTAGCCACCGACTGCCTCAGCGAAGGCATCAACTTGCAGCAATATTTTAATGCGGTGGTGCATTACGACCTGAGTTGGAACCCAACCCGGCACGAACAGCGCGAAGGGCGGGTAGACCGCTATGGGCAGGCCAGCCCCACCGTGCGCACGCTGACCTACTACGGCGTAGATAACCAGATTGACGGTATCGTGCTGGATGTGCTGCTGCGCAAACACCAGCTTATCCGTAACTCGTTGGGTATATCTGTGCCGCTGCCTGGGAACACCAGCGAGGTGGTAAAAGCGTTGATGGAAGGCATGATGCTGCGCGGCAGCCGCGTAGAAGCGCGGCAACTGGCTTTTGACTTCGTGAATACCCAGGCGCAGGATTTGCACGCCCAATGGGATAACGTGGCTAACAAAGAGAAGCTGTCCCGCACCATGTTTGCCCAACACAGCCTGGACATAGGCGAAGTGGCGCGGGAGTGGCAGGCGGTACGCGCAGCCATTGGCGCAGCCGTAGATGTCGAACGATTTGTGGCTGACATGGTGCGGGCGCATGGCGGGCATATTAACCGGCAGCAGCACAACACCGAAATTCGGCTGCCGGACAGGGCCGCCTTGCGCGATCTGGTTGGCGGCCGCGAAAAGGTAACGGCCCGTTTTGTTTTACCTGTGCCCGAACAGGTGACGTACCTCAGCCGCACCCATCCCATTGTGGAGGGGTTGGCAGCCTACACAATGGACACCGCCTTAGACCCCCTGCTGGATGGGGCGGCCAAACGAGCGGGCGTGATTCGCACCAAAGCAGTGCGCCAGGTCGCCACCCTGCTGCTGCTGCGCTTCCGCTACCATATTGTGACGCATAGAGGCGGTAAGGAAATTCCGCTGTTGGCTGAAGAATGTCAGGTAGTAGGTTTTACTGGCCGCGCCGAACAACCCACCTGGCTATCCTCAGAAACCGTCGAGAATTTGTTGCCGGCCACGCCAGACGCCAATGTGCCGCCGCCGCAAGCCACGCAGCTCATCAGCCAGGCGGTCGCCCAACTGCCGTCGTTGCAACCCGAGATAAACAGGATAGCCGAACAGCGCAGCCAGGAATTGCTAGAAGCCCACCGCCGCGTGCGCACCGCCGCCCGCCAAACCGGCGTGCGCTATACCGTTCAACCACAACTGCCGCCTGATGTATTAGGTGTGTATTTACTGTTACCGGTGATAGGATAGAACGCTGATGACGCTGATGCTGCGCTGATTAACACAGATCAGAAAAAATCAGCGTCCTATCAGCGTCATCTGCGTCCCATAAAAACTATGCAAACAGTCGCTCACTCTAACTTCATCACCATCAAGACCGAAGGGGGCATTTTGCCCGCCGATTTGCTGCAGCGGATTGCCGTTGGGGCAGTGGATGGACTGAACCCGACCGATTACCATCTACCTGCCACTGAACGGCTGAACGAAGCCATCAACCGCTCCTGGAACCGGCTGTCAGGGGTGTGGCAGGCGTTCCAGCGCAAGATGGAGCAGGCCGCGCCTTCCGAAACAGGCACAACCATGACCCGCGACTGGCTGCTGACGCTGCTGCAAGAGCTAGGCTATGGCCGTCTCCCCTACCAGGGCCGCCTTGAAGTGGGGAATGCGGAATGGGGAATAGGGAGTGGGGAAAACACCTCAACTCCCCATTCCCAACTCCCTACTCCCTACTCCTACCCCATCAGCCACCTGTACGACCACACCCCCATCCACCTGGTTTCCTTCCAGCAAAAACTGGACAGCCCCGACCACAGCCAGGCGGTTAAACGCAGCCCGCACAGCCTGGTACAGGAGTGCCTGAACCGCAGCGATACCTACCTGTGGGGCTTTGTCAGCAATGGGCTGCGGCTGCGCATCTTGCGCGACAACATCAGCCTCACCCGCGTCGCCTATGCTGAATTTGACCTGGAAGCCATGTTTGCCGGGGAACTGTACGCCGATTTCAGCCTGCTCTGGCTGTTGTGTCATCAGTCGAGAGTGGAGACGTTGCCATCCGTAGAGACGTTGCCGGCAACGTCTCTACCGTCCAATTGCTGGCTGGAACAGTGGTCGCAGCAGGCGGCTGAGCAGGGAACCCGCGCCCTCGATGCCCTGCGCGACGGGGTGCAGGAAGCCATTGCCGCTCTGGGGCGCGGCTTCCTGGCGCATCCAGCCAACCAGCAGTTGAAAGACGATCTGAGAAGCGGGACATTAACCACGCAAGATTACTACCGCCAACTGCTGCGCCTGGTTTACCGGCTGCTCTTTTTGTTTGTGGCCGAAGACCGGGGGTTGTTATTGCTGCCTGGTAGAGACGTTGCCGTGCAACGTCTCTACGACCGGTATTACTCCATCTCCCGGCTGCGCCGCCTGGCAGAGACCCGTCGCGGCGGGCCGCACCCCGACCTGTACCATACCCTTACCCGTCTATTTACCCTGCTGCGAGCCGGATATGAACCGTTGGGCTTGCCCGGTTTAGGCAGCTTTTTGTTTTCTGAACGAGCCACCCCCGGCCTGGACGCAGCCCACATTGCCAACCAGGATTTGCTGACAGCCGTTCGCGCCCTGGCTTTCACGGCTGAAGGCCAGGTGCGCCGGCCGGTGGACTACAAAAACCTGGGGCCAGAAGAATTGGGCAGCGTGTATGAGTCTTTGTTGGAGTTGCACCCACAGATGCACGTTGCCTCGGCCAGCTTCAGCCTGGATGTCGTTACGGGGTCTGAACGCAAAACGACCGGCAGCTACTATACCCCCGCTTCATTGATTCAAAGTCTCCTGGATAGTGCCCTGGAACCGGTGGTGACCGACCGGCTGCAACAGGCGGGCAGGGGATTGCGCTCCCACAGCCATGAATGGCAGGCAGCTTGTGAAAAGGCATTGTTAGACATCAAGGTAGTAGACCCGGCTGCCGGATCGGGTCATTTTCTCATTGCCGCCGCGCGGCGGCTGGCCCGCCACCTGGCGCGAATACGCACCGGGGATGAGGAACCCGGCCCAGGAGCCGTGCGCCACGCCCTGCGCGATGTGGTCGGGCACTGCATTCATGGCGTAGACATCAACGAGATGGCTGTTGAGCTGTGCAAGGTGGCTTTGTGGATGGAGACGCTAGACCCCGGCCAGCCGCTCAGTTTTCTAGATCGCAAAATCCGCCCCGGCAATAGTTTGATCGGAGCTACCCCTACACTGCTTCATGGGGGTATCCCCGATGATGCCTTCAACCCCATGACAGGTGATGACAAGAGCTATTGCCGCGAATGGAAAAAGCGCAACAAAGAACAGCGCCAGGGACAGATGGAACTATTCCGCGCCGATATGCAACCCTGGGAACGGTTAGGAGATTTTGCCGACGCCATGCGCCACCTGGAGATGATAGATGACCACACCCTGGCTGGCGTGCAGGCTCAGGAAGCCGAATATGAGCGGCTGGTACAGAGCAGCGATTATGCCTACGGCAAGCTGTGGGCCGACGCCTGGTGCGCCGCTTTTGTCTGGGTGAAGCGGGGAGAAGAAGGGAGTAGGGAGTGGGGAATAGGGAATAGGGAAAAAGCCCCTACTGCCCACTCCCTACTCTCCACTCCCTCCGGCTGGCCCTACCCCATCACCGAGCAGGTTTTCCGCAACCTGGAACGCAGCCCATACCGCGAACCGCAATGGTTGAAGGATGAAGTGCAGCGGCTGGCGGCGCAGTACCAGTTTTTCCACTGGCATTTGGAATTTCCCCAGGTGTTTGGGAGTGGGGAGTGGGGAGTAGGGAATAGGGAACCCCCCACTCCCCATTCCCTATTCCCGACTCCCTCACCTGGCTTTGATGTGGTGTTGGGCAACCCGCCCTGGGAACGGATTAAGCTGCAAGAGAAGGAATGGTTTGCCAGCCGGGATGAGGCCATTGCCACCGCGCCCAACGCGGCCGCGCGGCGCAAACTGATTGCGGCCTTGCCGAAAACGAATCCAATGTTATTTGCTGCCTTTGAATCAGATAAACGAAAGGCGGAAGGGGAAAGCCTTTTTGTACGAAACAGCGGTAGGTATCCGTTATGTGGGCGCGGCGATGTGAACACCTATACCCTGTTTGCCGAACTGGCGCGGCATGTGCAAAGCGACGCCGGGCGGGTGGGCGTGATTGTGCCCAGCGGCATCGCCACCGACGACACCACCAAATATTACTTCCAGGACATCATGGACAGCGCGGCGTTGGTCAGCCTGTACGATTTTGAGAATCGCGCGGGTTTATTCCCGGCGGTGGACAGCCGCATGAAGTTTTGCCTGCTGACGCTGACCGGGGCAGATAGACCGGCGCAAGAAGGGGCGCAGTTTGTCTTTTTTGCCCTGGATGTGGCCCACCTGCGCGACGCCGAACGCCGTTTTACTCTCAGCGCCGCCGATATTGCCCTGCTCAACCCCAACACCCGCACCTGCCCCATCTTCCGCAGCCAGCGGGACGCAGAGTTAACCAAAGCCATTTACCGGCGCGTGCCAGTGCTGATTCGAGAAGGGCCGCCAGAAGAAAATCCCTGGGGTATTCGCTTTTTACGCATGTTTGATATGTCCAATGATTCTGGTCTGTTCCGCACGCGGGAGCAGTTGCCGGAAGAAGGGTGGCGGCTGCAGGGCAACCGCTTTGTGAAGGGAGTGGAGAATAGGGAATCGGGGGTAGAAAATCAGCCCCACTCCCCACTCCCTACTCCCTATCTCCCGTTGTATGAGGCAAAGATGCTGCACCACTTCGACCACCGCTGGGCCACGTATGAAGGGCTGGAGACGCGCGACGTCTCCGCCGCGGAGAAGGACGCCCCATCCCTGTTTGTCTTGCCTCGTTATTGGGTACGGGAGGAGGAGGTGAACGGCCGTATCCCTCACAACCCCGGCTGGCTCATCGGCTTCCGCGACATCGCTCGCTCCACCGACGAACGAACAGGCATTTTTACCATTTTGCCCATCGCTGCAATCGGCAACAATGCACCGCTCGCTTTGTTGTCTCCCGGATTTTTTCGTGAGGGCCAGTTATTAGGCGCTTCGTTAAGTTCTTTCGTCTTTGATTTTATTGCTCGTTTTGGTGTTGGTGGGACACACATGAACTTCTTTATTCTGAAACAACTCCCTGTCCTCCCACCCCAAACCTACCGCCAACCTTGCTTATGGGGAGTTGGGAATAGGGAATTGGGAATAGAACAAGCCGCCACTCCCCACTCCCTACTCCCTACTCCCTACTCCCGCTTCCTCCTCCCCCGCGTCCTCGAACTCACCTACACCGCCTACGACCTGCGCCCTTTTGCCCAGGATTGCGGCTACTTTGGCCCCCCCTTCCCCTGGCATGAAGAACGCCGCTTCTTGCTCCGCTGCGAACTGGATGCCGCCTACTTCCACCTCTACGGCATCGCCCGCGACGATGTAGATTACATCATGGATACCTTCCCCATCGTCCGGCGCAAAGACGAAGCCGCCCACGGCGAATACCGCACGAAGCGCGTCATTTTGGAGATTTATGATGAAATGGCCGGGGTAATGGGAATAGGGAGTAGGGAATGGGGAATGGGGGAAAGGGCTACTCCCGACTCCCGACTCCCCACTGCCTACCAAACCCGCCTCGATCCGCCGCCGGGCCACCCGGACGCGGCCCATCCCTGGGATGCCGCCTATCTCGGCCCCGAACTGCCCCGCGAGCAGTGGTGGCAAGAGGATAGCACGCAGATGAACGCAGATGCTGCGCAGATGAACGCAGATAAAGAAAAATCCGCGAGAATCAGCGGGTCATCAGCGTCATCAGCGTCCTCTTCTTCGCGTCATCAGCGTTCTATCAGAGAACCCGGTCCAACTCTGGAACTCAAACCACCCCCCGCGCCGCCGCCAAAGCCCAAAACCAAACCAACGCCTTCCCTGATCGCCCAGCCCGCGCTGATCACCGATTTCGCGCCGCCAAAGGGCAGCCGCAGCCAGCGGCTCAAGATCGTCATGGCCCTGGGCCAGCCCAAAAACCAGGCAGAGTTGCAGGCATTGGCCGGCGCATTGACCGACGAAGACGACAGCATCCGCTGGCTGGCCGGGTCGTCCCTGACGCGGCTGGGCGGGCTGGCGGTGGTCAATATGCTGGCCGCTTTCCTGCAAAGCCGGCCGGGAGAAACAGCCACACAGGAAGCCCTGAAAGTGTTGGGCTTAATTGCCGATACCGACCCGGACGCCAGCGTACAGGAACTTGCCCGCCAGGCCCTCCCGTAGCCGCGATGGCTCATTGGGATTTCGCGGGGCCTGCCCCGTATGTGGGTTTGAATTCCTGGCAGCCTGTCGCAGAACCTTGAAAATAGCACGCTGATGACGCCGAAAGGCACAGATGAAGGCTGATTCTCTCGTGGTCAATCAGCCTTAATCCGCGTCACATCAGCGTCATCTGCGTTCTATCTCTCTCTCCCAATTAGTACCATTGAACATTTCCCATTTAATACCATTTCCCCTATAATTATGATATTGGGTCTGGCTGGAATCGCCTGACGCCCTCCAGCCAGTCATGAAACGCTGCCGGCGCGTATCTCTCTCGTAAATAAACCAAACGCTGCCCGTTTATCTGCTCTCAACTTTCCTTCATCCCCACAACCGAATCTCACAGACAGCAAATTCCCAGACTTGGGGATTTTCTTGGGCATCATTTGACCAGCAATCGGAGAAAGGCGCCGCCAGAGCAGGTTATCATCCACAGGAGGTGTGATAATGCTAGATCAGGTCAGGAAACGCATCTTGTTCGGACTGTCCCTCTTGCTTATCAGCGGAGGGCTATTGTTGGGAATCGGGCTGCTGCGGGCGCGGGCAGCCGCGCCGGAGTTTGTGGCGGCTGCCCGCAGTTGTCCCATGGCTCATTGTGACGAGCAGATGTCGGACATCATGCAGGATGTGACGCCCCCCGCCACGGCGCAAGAACTGTGGCGGCACGCGCCCAACTGGTACAACGTCCTGGGATCGCGCAAAGGATTGGGCTGCAGCGCCAATGGGGACATTGCCGCCTGTACGTTCTATTACAGCGAGCGGCGCAAGGCGCAGTTCTTGCGCGTCTACGACGCTGCCGGCAACATCGTCTGGGAAACCAAGAAATTGACCAACCAGGCGTTTGCCTCCGCCCCCCTGGTCAGCGAGGCTGGCGACGTTATTGTCGGCGATGAAGTATCTATGTTCCGCTTTAATCCCAATGGTTCCATTGCCTGGCAAGTGCCGACAGGCGCCACCCCCACGTCTCCCGTTTTAACAGCCAATGGGGTCGTTGTTGCCGGCACGCTCGAAGGCCCCATCCTGGCATACGACAACACCACCGGCGCATCCCTGGGGACGTTGACCCTTTCCGACTGGAATGGCAACAGCGGCGTCTGGTCCACCACCAACACCGTCGCCGTCAACGGCAACCGCATTTACATCGTCATGGAATTCCACGACATCGTGGGCGCGGCGCCGGCGCGGCTGTACGCCATGGATATCGTCCCCAGCCAAAACGGCGTAAACATCTTGCCCGCCTGGTACTTCGAATACCGCGCCGACAGCGGCGCTTCCCCCCTGGTCATTGGCGACACCATCTACTTCGACGGCGACGGTCCCGACCCCATGCAAAGCGAAGAAACCCCGCTGCTGTTTGCCATCCAGGATTTAGGCAGCAGCTACGCCCTGCAATGGCAGGTAGCCCTGGAAAATGACATGGGCGCATCCGCCGC
>CAZDSN010000024.1:0-16018 GCA_964507675.1 uncultured Ardenticatenaceae bacterium
CCTGTGGTTCACCGCTGCCCAGCAAAATGATGCTGCTAACGATTTCGTTCATGATGGGTTCCAGAACGGGATTCCCTTCACGTGGGGTCAATGCGACGGCGATGCTGGCAGTTTCCTCTTTGGTGATAACGGTAATGGTGGCCTTGATGGCCTGTTCTTCCACCGTGCCTAAATAGATACCCCTCACGGCCTCCTGACCGTTAATGAGGAGAGAGGTTGGTTCGGATACAACTTCGACATCTAGCAACAAGCCGCCTTCGGGAGACGCAAACAGAGCCAGAATCTCCTCGGCAGACATGGCAGCCATGGCAGGATCAGCAACAAGGATGATGCCTGCACCGTCAGTAAAGTCCTGCGTATCCAGGATGGCCGGGTCGCTCACAATACTGACAAACCCACTTGATTCATCAACTATCCAATCCGGGGGATAGGCAAATGTCAGACCGAACGCTTCGCTCTTGTAATCAATAAAGTCGGCGCGCGGATCTGGGGGAAGCGTGGGTGTGGGCGCGGGCGTTTCCGTGGGAGGCACGGGCGTCTCCGTTGGCGGCGGTTGGGTAGGCGCGACGGTGTCGGTGGCGGGAATGCTGGTGGGTTGGAGTACCTGCGTTGGTTCAGGTGGAGATGTCAGGTTGCATGCTACTGCCGGCAGAGCCAGCAGCAGCAGTAAAAACAACAGCACACGAGCGTGTTTGGTCATTACATCTTCTCCTCAAAATGTGTTAAAACTGGTATACACAGGCAGAAATCAGTAAGCTGGGGTGCAAAATATCTGCCTGTGCTTGCGGGAAATGGTTGGCTCAGGGTGAGCATACAAACCCGATCCGGATGCAAAAGGCTGCCACACACTTGTTGCTACGCCCCTGTGGTAACCTGGTGGCAGTATATAGCATCCACCAACCGCCGTCCAGAATTGAGGGGATGTCCCCATTATGGATTATGTTAACAAATCGCCATCTCACAAAATTTGCCTGGCTGTCTATTGCTGCAGCCGTATTGACGATTGGTTTGAAGGCCGCCGCCTATATTTTCACGGGTTCAGTGGGTCTGCTATCGGATGCTTTGGAGTCAGGCGTTAACCTGGTGGCCGCAGTTTTGGCGCTGGTGGTGCTGAACATTGCCGCCCAGCCGCCTGATGAAGAACACACTTATGGTCACACAAAGGCTGAATACTTTTCCAGCGGCGTTGAGGGCTCTTTGATTCTGGTTGCCGGCATTATGATTGCTACTGCTGCCGTAGAACGCCTGGTTCATCTCAGGCCCCTGGAACAAACAACGCTTGGTTTGATTTTGTCTTTGGTGGCGTCGCTGATCAATTTTGCCGTAGCCCGTGTTTTATTGCGGGCCGGCCAACAATATCGTTCAATAACCCTGACTGCTAATTCGCGCCATCTGATGACGGATGTATGGACGTCTGTAGGCGTGTTGGTGGGCGTATTAGCCGTAACGATGACCGGCTGGTATTGGTTAGACCCGGTACTGGCCCTGGTAGTCGCTGCGCAGATCGCTTTTTCGGCGTTTAAGCTGCTGCGCCAGTCTGTGGCTGGCTTGATGGATGCGGCGCTGCCGGAGGTAGAGGTAGCTCTGATCACGCAGACGCTGGCCCGCTTCCAGGAGATGTATGGCATTCAGTACCACGCGCTGCGCACACGACAATCGGGCGTGCAGCGTTTTGTCTCGCTGCATGTTCAAGTCCCTGGCGACTGGAATGTGCAGCGGGGTCACTCGCTGCTGGAAGAGATTGAGCAGGCCATACGGCATCAGTTATTGCCTGTGTCCATCTTGATACACCTGGAGCCAATCGAGGATCCCCGTTCCTGGCAGGATATTGACTTGTATCGGGTCGAAGGTGAGGGGGATGAGCAATAGTCTGGTTACCAGAGCGTCATTGCGGTTGAAGCAGCAACTACAATCATCTCAGTTTTTCTGACTGTTGTCTTCTGGCTGCTGCCGTTGATTCCGCCACCAGCAAAGCAGCAGGCCGGCAGCCCCACCGCTCCCCGTGGTGAGGATGGCGGCCCATGCTCCCAAAGGGAGCAGGCGGGCGCTGCCGGGCAGGTTCAAAGAGAAATAGAGGTAGGCTAGCAGCCCGCCAATGATGCCCCACAACACAAATTGGAGCAGGTAAGTGGGCGGGAGATGCCTGTTGTAGCCAATGAGAATGCCGGCAGCAACCAGCAAACCGATACCTGCCGTTAATCCCAAAAGCATGGACACATTAGCCAGGGGAATGATCACCCCCAGCTCGGCGTCTGCTGCATTGACAGTTGGCGTGACAGCTGGCGTCGGGCTGATAGTCACCGTAGCTGTGGTGGTGGCCGTGGGGGGAGGCGTGCTGGTTGGGATAGGTGTGGGGGCGGGCGTGGGTGTAATGACTACCACGCGCACATTGTCCCCAATGGCAATATCTACTTCCAGCGAAGTCTGCGCTGTTCCAGATGCTGCCGTAATACGGAACTGGCCCGTGCGCGCCTCCAGAATGTAATCCAAACTGGCTATGCCATTGACGGTTGGACGTTGGGCAATCAGGCTGATAAAGCCGTTAATGCGGTCTAATTGAGTGAACTCCACCAACGTGCCATCTGGCACAGGGTGACCATTCTGGTCGAGAATAATGCCCGTTTGCAACCGTAGTGTCTGCCCCACCACCATTTCTTGCGGCGCTGCATTTGGCGGGGAGTGGATGGCCCCTTCTGAAACGATAAAGAGCTGGATGACCTGGTTGGCGTCTGGTTGTGTGACCGTAAATAAGTCGTAGCCAACCCCTTCAATAGTGACGGGAGAATGTCCGCGCGCCGGAATTTCCTGAAATAACACGCGCACAGCGGCGTCTAGAAAAGGTCCTGTCTTGCTATACACTCCATAATAAGCGGTTAACTTGCTGATTTCCGTGGTATCCAGGTAGTAGGGAGCCTGAAAGGCAAAAACGATGGTGCTGGCATTGCGACTGATGTCTGGCCGCCGGGCCAGAAAGGTGTTGAGGGCAGTTGCATCGGGTACGTTTGCGTTTGTATCCAGCAGGGCAAAAATGATCCAGTTGGCGCGGCGCAGCGCCTCCTGTACCTGGAACGCAGGGTCTGGCGGCGTGGGCGTGGGGGTACTATCGCCTTCCAGCGTGCTGGTGAAGGGAGCCGTGGGCGATGGGATAGGGCCGGGCCCGGCGGCCAGGAAGGCGTTCAAGTCGGCAAAAGAGAAGCTGTTGATCTGGTCGGGAAGTACTTGCCCGCTGGCTTGAGGCCCATAGAGGGCCAGCATACGTTCTTGCAGGGCTGTCTGGCTGATGTAGGGTTCAAGAGGACATTGGTTGCACTGCCTTATCTGGCGTACGTCAGTGAAGATGACGATGTTGTCGCTGCTGGTCGGAGGGGTAGGTAAGCGGGCAGAAAGCTCTTCCTGGCTGGGCGAGATGAGCGTGATCGCCTGTTGGGCCAGGTCGAACATCCTGGTCTGGTTGGTTTGCAATTGCGTAGGCACATTTTCGACGACCGGCAGCACGTTCTCCAGGCTGAAATCATCTCCATACAACTTGAGTTTGGTGGCCAGCACGCGGGTGGCAGCCTGGTCAACCCGCTGCTGAAAAGCCGGGTCCGTCTGGTAACGTTGCTGGAACCAGGTGATGGTATCTTTAATATTTTCGAACTGCTGCGCATAGTCATTATCCAGCAAGGAGAACTGAGCCAGAAACAGCAGATCATTGCCCGCCAGCAGGGCGTCTTTGGCGATACGGCGATGGGGGAACTCCTGTTCCGTATCGTCGTAGAAGCGACGAACTGCACCTACTCCCAGCCGGTCAGAGACTAGCAGCCCTTCTGTGGCTCGCCAGGAGGCAAACTGTGGTAGTTGCAGCAGTGTGTTGAGCGCCTGTAGATCGAAACTAATTGGCGCTGTGGTCGCCCGAATATTGCCCTGAAAACCCTGGTAGCGAATATGTGTGGTAAGCAGGCCATCGGTGCGGCTTTCGGCTGGCGTGGCAGCGTCGGTCACGGCGAAGAAGGGCGCTAACTCAATTTGTTTCAACTGCTCCAGTGACTTGCGCACTGTGGAGACCTCTTCGTCAATAGGGCGGTCGCTGCTACCGTTACCGGGGAAATGTGTGGCAATGACGGCTATGCGATTCCGGCTGCCTGAGTGGACGCCCTCAATGTATGCCTGTCCCATCTGGCCTACCCAGTATGGGTCCCCGCCAAAAACGCTGTCTCCCAGGTCTTTGGGGCTGGCAGGGGCAGGCTTCTCCAGCACGTCCAGAGATGGACCCAACAGCATGTTGATACCTATGGTAGATAGTTCAGAGCCGACGATTTCCCCGACGGATTGGGCAAAATCGGGCTGCCACGTCGCGCCAATAGCCATCTGGCTGGGGATGGGAGTTAATCCGCTGCGAATTTGTGTGTCTGGCAGCCCGCCGCCCGTATGGCTGACGGCAATAAACAACGGGATGCTGGCGCCCGTTGGTTGAGGGATCGGGGTGGGGGGAAGGGTGTCGTCAATGGGACTGGGGGCGGCCGGCAAGATTTGCCCTAACAGCGCAAGCTGCTGTAAATCGCGCGTCAGGCTGGCGATTTGCCCCGGCAGGGGGGCGGCATCGGAAAAGTTGTCATTTTCCGCCATAAAGGCCATACCCCCTACTTTGTAATCCAGTATTAGCGTGGCAATATCGCTATCGGCTGCGACTGCATGCTCGGTAAATGTCACCAGGAACAACTGCCCCACGCGCTCGGCCGGGCTCATGCTGCTTAACAGTACCGCCGCGTTGTTCATGTAGCTGACTTCAGAGGCAGCGCGGCTGTTTCCGCTGCTTCCTAAGAGGAGCATTATGACCAGGATGATGAGGCTAAACGGCCGGATACGTCTCATGATAACCCAGATAATTGACCAGTTGCTGCTAAAGCGTATAGCTTGAGTATACTGAGTCAGTCAGGGGGGAGCAATGGGAGTTCGGTGCCGCGGACTGCAGTGGATGGCAGATAACTGGATGCCGTCATTGTATAATTGCTCACCTAACATTCATTGCTCAGTCAGGTGGGTGTGTTACAATCGCCCACGCTCAAACAATTGACATTTCACCATTTCATCATTAACTGTTTACCTTATGTCAAATTCAACACGCAATCTAATAACCGTTCTCTTGACTGTATTGTTAACCCTGACTGCCTTTGCGGCAGGTTTTTTTGTGCATGACACCCTGGAGGGCGCGCGCCAGCCAGGGGTAGCCCAGGCGGCAGCAGATGAAGCGATGGGGCTGTTTTGGGAAGCGTGGCAGCATGTAGACAACAACTTCATCGGTGAGCGCCCTACGGCTCAAGAGCGGGCGTATGGGGCGATTCGTGGTTCATTTGCCTTGCTAGAAGACCCGTATACGGTCTTCATTGAGCCGCAAGTGCGCGAACAGGAAAAGGAGAATTTGAGCGGTACGTTTGGCGGAATTGGGGCAGTGCTGCAGCGAAACGAGGCCGGGGAAATGCTGCTGCTGCCCACGCCTGGCAATCCAGCGGCTAATGCCGGCATTCTCACCAACGACGTCCTGCTTGCAGTTGACGGTCAAACCATTACGCCTGAACAAACCGTGCAGCAGGTCGCTGACTTGATTCGCGGCGAAAAAGGCACTATTGTCGTCCTTACGATTCGCCGCACGGCCACCAACGAAATTATGGATGTGTCTGTAGAACGGGGCGACATCTTGATCCCGTCCGTTTCTTACCGCATGTTGACCGGTACTACCGTCGGTTACATCCAACTGACGCGCTTTAGCGGCGAAAGCAGTAAAGAAGTAGCTCAGGCCATTACTGCCTTGCAGGAGGAAGGGGCGCAGCAGTTAATTTTGGACCTGCGCCACAATGGCGGGGGATTGTTGGATGCAGCCGTAGCCGTTTCCGATCTTTTCTTAGATGACGGGGTTATTTTGCGACAAGTCAGCCATAATGAGGATGAGCAAACGTTTAACGCCCATCGCACCACAGCGGCGGGCGATAAGCCCCTGGTGCTTCTGGTAGATGGCGGAACAGCCAGCGCCGCAGAAATTGTGGCAGGCGCGCTACAAGATCACGAGCGCGCCGTCTTGATTGGTAGTCCGACGTTTGGCAAAGGTTCGGTACAATTAATTTATGATTTGAGTGATGGCTCATCGGTACACATTACATCGGCCCGCTGGTATACTCCTGCCGGCAATCAACTGGACGGCCAGGGACTGACGCCGGATATTGCGGTGGAAATCACCCAGGCGGCCATTGATAAAGGTCAAGATGAAGTGTTGGATCGTGCTGTCCAATTTTTAGAGAGTGGAGAGTAGGCATGAATGATTCACGGAAGGTCATTATCGTGCTGGGGGCGCTGATGGCGGTATTAGCTTGCATATGCATCATTGGCGCAGGAGTATTTTTTTTCAGCACCTTTCTCATTAGCAGCCGGGTTGAAACCCCGGTCACGCCCAATGTGGTTACTGTTGAGGCAGTTCAAATTATGCCAGACAATGCCGATGGTTCTGGTGATGGTTCGGCTGCCAATGCGCCGACCCCGGAGCCGCCAGTGCTGCCCCCTGTAGCTGAAGAACCCCCGGCTACCGACGCGCCAGATGGGGTTTCTGATACGATTGATTTAACGCAGTTAGATATGTCCGTTTTTGACGAAAGTTGGGACCTGATCGCCAGCGAATATGATGGGATACTGCCGACGCCGGCGGACTTGTTAGCGGCGACTGTCAACTGCTCGGTACAATATACGCTGGGAGACGACGCTTACAACCAACTGCAGCCACAACTTGAGGCCGTTTTGGCCGATAGTGAGGCCGCTCAGAGCAGCACCCTGGATGATCTCGATCTCCAACCTTTTTACCAGGCCTGGCAGATGGTGCAGCAGTCATATGAGGGCGAGCTGCCGACTGTAGAAGACCTGCGAGCCACGGCCATAGCCTGCTCCATTGTGGAGACGATAGACGACCAGTTCACGGGCTACACGCCGCCGGCGGCGGCGGCGCGTATGCGCGAAGACTTAAGCGGTACTTTTGAGGGAATCGGCGCTTTTGTACGCCTGAATGATGATGGCATCCTGGAAATTGCGCGTCCGATGGATGGGCAGCCGGCTGACCTGGCGGGACTGTTGGTAGGTGACTTGATTGTGGGCGTGGATGGCGAGAACGTTGTCGGCCAATCACAGGATGAGGTCATTTCCAAAGTGCGTGGGCCGCGCGGGACGGTCGTGGTGCTGACCATTCAGCGGGCAGGCGTAGACGAGCCATTTGATGTAACCATTACGCGCGCTCGCATTGAAATTCCTATTGTGGAACAGGAGATGCTGGAGGGCAACATTGCTTATGTCCATCTGACTTCGTTCAGTCGTAATGCGGAGGAACAACTGGTAGCGGCGCTGACGGAATTGCTGGCGCAAAATCCCCAAGGTCTAATTTTTGATCTGCGTGATAATCCTGGCGGTTTTCTCGATCAGGCCATAGCCGTGTCTGACTTGTTCTTGTCTGAAGGAATTGTGGCGCAGGAGCGCAACAAGGCCGGTTTGAATGAAGTCTTTTCGGCTGACACGGGCGAACTGGCGGAAACAGTGACGTTGGTGGTGTTGATCAATGCCGGCAGCGCCAGCGCTTCTGAAATAGTTGCCGGGGCGATTCAAGAAAATGAGCGGGCCACTATCATCGGCGAGACCAGTTTTGGCAAAGGTTCTGTGCAGTTGCCGCATGAGTTATCGGATGGCGGGGAACTGCGCGTTACCATTGCCCGCTGGTATACGCCTGACAACAATACCATTGACCAACAAGGCATTCAGCCTGACATTGAGATACCCACGCCCGAGGATTTGAATGGCCCCGATGATACGCAACTGCAGCGGGCCATTGAGTTTATCCAGACCGGGCAGTAAGGGATTCTCGATCCTCCAGTCAAGGCGCATCCAGGAAATGAGCAAGAAACAGACGAGCGAAGACGGAATTAAAGTCATTGCCCAAAATCGGCGGGCGCGCCACGATTATGATCTACTGGAACGATTTGAGGCAGGATTGGTCTTGACTGGAACGGAAATCAAATCCATCCGGGACCATAAAGTCAGCCTGCAAAACAGCTTTGTCCAGGCGCGCAGCGGCGAACTGTGGCTGATGGATGCCAATATTGCTCCCTATGTACACGGCAACCGCGAAAACCATGAGCCTACCCGTCCGCGTAAACTGCTGTTGCATCGCCGCGAAATTAGCAAGGTCATGGATGCCGTGACGACGAAGGGTATCACGCTGATCCCGCTACGGGTTTACTTAAAGAAAGGGCGGGCTAAACTGGAATTTGCCATTGCTCGCGGCAAGAAGTTGTACGATAAGCGGCAAGACCTGGCCAGACAGGATGCCCGTCGCCAGGTAGAACGCGCCCTGCGCGAGAAATATCGGTAAAGGAAAGTTCTCTGACACGGATGGCACGAATTTTCGGCGACGTCTCCGCAACTTCGTGCCTCTGTGTGAGCGTGTTTTAGGGGGAAAGAAAGATCAGGGGAACGAGGTCAGGTTTGAGGGGGTGTAGGCGCGCACAATGCCGCGCAGCAAGCGGGCCAGGCGGGGGACTGTCTGGTTAGCCACTGCCAGCACTTCTTCGTGAGTGAGAACGTCGGCGGGGTTTTCTTTAACGATGTCGGTAATAGTCGAGATGGCGATGATGGAAATGCCGGCATGAACCGCGGCAATCACCTCCGGTACGGTAGACATACCCACGGCGTCGCTGCCTAACTGCCGTAACATACGCAGCCCGGCTCGCGTTTCATAGACAGGACCGCTCGTCGCTGTGTACACCCCCTGGCGCAGGGGAATGTTCTCTGCCTGCGCCACACTCAGAGCCAATTCCAGCAGCGCCGGCTGGTATGCCTGGGTCATGTCTGGGAAGCGGGATCCCAACTCATCATCGTTGGGCCCCATCAGAGGATTATCAAACATCCAGTTAATGTGGTCTGTGATGAGCATCATGTCCCCAGGCAGAAAAGCAGGATTTAAGCCGCCGCAGGCGTTCGTGATTAGCAGCAGTTCAATCCCCAGTTCCCGCAGCACCCACACGGGGAACACAACCTGCTTCATGGTGTATCCTTCGTAATAATGGACGCGACCTTGCATGATGGATACTTGTTTGCCGGCAAGTTGGCCTGAAACCAATTGTCCCTTGTGCCCAGAAACTGAAGAAGTTGGAAAGTGGGGTATATCCGCAAAAGGAATTACTACACGCTCGCTAACATCGTCTGCTAATGCGCCTAACCCAGACCCCAGGATCAGGCCGATCTGTGGCCGTCGGGAGTCATGGGCGCGAATGTAGTTGGCGGCTGCTTTGCTTTTTTCAATCCAATCGTTCATGAGCGCCTTTCTTAAGAGGGAGGAAGCCGGCTCTCCTCGCTACTCCTTAATCTCCAGCCAGTTGTAGCCGCTGCCTGTTTCCACTTTCAGCGGCACGTCCATGGCGTAAGCGTTGGACATAATGTCTACTACCAGATCGCGCACCGGGTCTAATTCCGCTTCAGGTACTTCTAATAACAGTTCATCGTGCACTTGCAGGATCATGCGTCCCTGAAAACGCTCCATGAGCGCCTGGTGCAGCCGGATCATGGCAATTTTGATAATATCAGCAGCGCTGCCCTGAATAGGATGGTTAATGGCCTCCCGCTCGGCGCGGGCGATAACATCCCGGTTAGCGCCGCCAGGTACTTTGAACACAGGGAAGTAGCGCCGCCGGCCTAACAGCGTTTCCACATACCCCTGTTCGTGGGCGAGACGCTTGGTTTGTTCCAGGTAACGGCTGATGCCCGGAAAACGCTGAAAATAGACTTTAATAAAGTCTTCGGATTCAGCCAGGGTCAATTCTGAGTCGCGGGACAGCCGGAATGCGCCCATTCCGTAAATCAGACCAAAGTTAACGGCTTTGGCGAAGCGGCGCTGCTCAAACTTAACTTCCTCAATGGGAATGCCGTAAACAGCGGCAGCCGTAGTCCGGTGAATATCTTGCCCCTGGCGGAACGCCTCAATCAGGGCCGGGTCTTTGCAGACGTGCGCCAGGACGCGCAGCTCTACCTGGGAGTAATCGGCGGCCAACAGCACCCAACCCGGACGAGAAACAAAGCCGCGGCGAATTTGCCGGCCCACTTCAGTGCGAATCGGGATGTTTTGCAGATTAGGGGAGTTGCTGGCCAGGCGGCCCGTGACGGATCCCGTCTGGTTGAAGCTGGTGTGGATGCGCCCTGTGTGCGGGTTAATCATTTCTGGCAGGGCGTCCGCGTAGGTGCTTTTCAGTTTAGCCAGTTCGCGGTGTTCCAGGATCAGGTGCGTGATGCCTGTCTCATCCGTCGCCTCCAGGCCTTGCAGCACATCAGAAGCAGTAGAATAGTGACCGCTTTTGGTGCGGCGCAGCTTTTCGTGGGGCAGGTTAAGTTGTTTGAAGAGGACGTCGCTGAGCTGCTGGGTGGAGTTGATATTGAAGGGCATGCCGGCAATCTTATAAATCTCTCCCTCCAGTTCCTGCAATCGCGTCTCTAATTCCCGCGACATTTGCTTAAACACGGCCACATCTACGCCAACGCCTATCTGCTCCATGGCTGAGAGCACAGGCACCAGCGGCATTTCTACTGCTGTCAGCAAATGCTCCAACCCCAATGATTTGACCTCCGGCTCCAGTTTCTGTTTCATACGCAGCGTCATATCTGCGTCGGCGGCAGCATAGGGAGCGGCCTGTTCAATGGGAACCTGGTCGAAAGTGATTTCCGTACGCCCGCGCCCGATCAGCTCATTGATTTCCGTCATCGGGACGTTCAGATAATGGCCCGCCTGGTCTTTTAGTCCCAGATATTTGCTGGCCGGGTTAATGAGCCATTCCGCCAGCATCGTATCAAACGTGATGGGTGTCACCACCAGGCCATAGCGAGCCAGGATGGTGTAGTCGAATTTGGCGTTGTGGGCTACCTTGGGGATACGGGGGTTCGTCAAAGCTGGACGCAGGGCGGTGATGACGGTTTTGAGAGGAAGTTGGTTGGGGGCCAGTTGGGCTGTGCCGGCAAAAAGCCCCAACTGGCCCGAGTCTGCCTGTTCCTCGCCGACAATATGACCCACGGGAATGTAATAACCGGTACCGGGCTTCGTGGCCAGCGAGATGCCTACCAGGTCCACCGCCATCTTATCCACGCCCGTCGTTTCCACGTCAAATGAAATCACGCTGGCGTTGTTTAACGTGGTGACCAGTTTCTGCAAATCAGCAGGCGTGCGCACCACGATGGTTTTCGTTTGTGGCACTTCCGGTTCAGGGATAGCCGCCATCGTTTCGGCTGCTTGCAGCAGCCGCTTTGTCAACGAGCGAAACTCCAACGTCTGGAAGAGAGCCAGCACAGGTTCCGGGTCGAATTCGTGCGCCACGCAGGCATCCAGGTCCAATTCAATCGGCGCATCGGTGACAATCGTCGCCAGCTTATAGCTGAGATAGGCGTTCTCTTTGTCCTCGGCCAGTTTCTGACCCAGCGCTCCCTTAATTTCGCCCAGGTGGGCATAAACGCCATCCAGCGTTTCATACGTTTGCAGCAGCTTGCGCGCCGTCTTGTCGCCAATCCCCTTAACGCCAGGGATATTGTCGCTGGTATCACCCACCAGCGCTTTGTAATCCACGATGCGCGGCGGCGGCACGTCAAATTTAGCGACAACGGCGTCCACATCATACCGCTGCGGCAGGCGCTCATAACGGCCTGGTGGCAGCTCCACAATCGTGTTGTCGTCTACCAGTTGCAGCAAATCCCGATCGCCCGTAATGATTTCTACGCGCACCCCCTGTTCCTTAGCCTGGCGGGCAATTGTGCCCAGCACGTCGTCCGCTTCATACCCCTCCACTGCCAGGATAGGAATATTGAAAGCCGCCACAACTTCTTTAATGCGCTCAATTTGCACATCCAGTTCATCAGGCATCTTTTCGCGTGTGCCTTTGTATTCGGCAAACAACTCATCGCGGAAGGTAGCCCCTAAATCAAAGCTGACAGCCAGATAATGCGGCGGGTCGTCGGCCTGGATGATATCCAGTAAGGTACGCACAAAGCCGTAGGTAGCATTTGTCGGTTCGCCTGTCTGGGTGGTGAAGGAGTCCAGCGGCAGGGCAAAGTAGACACGGTAAGCCAGGGCATGACCATCAATTAAGACCAGTTTCTTGGATGTCATAGGAGGTTCCTCTCCGGCGAACAGCTAGGCGAAACTGCGCTCTAGAAACAGGTTGATTTCCGCAGCAGACAGAGGCGTGTTAGATTCGCGCGCAAAGTAACCCCTGGCCCACAGCCGGGCGTTCACGCCAAACTGTTTTTGGATTTCTGTTTCTGATCCATTCTTAAAATGTTGAGCCAGCCAGATGCTGTTGCCCCCAGGCGGGCAGGCAGCCACCATGTGCACCAGATTAGTGGTGATGTTGAGGTAGTGCAGGTCACAATGGCCGGTATCTGCCAGACGTTCCAGCACCCGTCGCAAAGGAATATGCAGCACGGCAGGCAGGGGAGCGACGGGATGCCAGGCAATAGCATAAGTGCGACTGACCTGGGTGATTGCGTCACCGGCGTCCATGTCATTGGCGACTGCATCCTCGTCTGTTTCTGGAGGTACAGCGTGCGGCAGGTCAGATGGCATGGCGGCGGCGCTGGCGGTGTGTAACTGCTGCGCCACTTTTTCTGCCTGATTGCGCAGTAGCTTCATACTTGTGGATGGTCTGGCCAGGAGTATTAACAGGAGATCAGGTCGCTTACGATCCTCGGAGTGCACCCGCTGCGAATAGACAACGTGATCTCCAGACAGGGATGGTAGATGCAAGAATTGCATCTGTACCGGGAAATTGGGATCAGTCCAGCAATGGCGCACGATGACGGCGACGGCTGCTGCCAGCCGCTCACTGAGCGCGCCGCGAGAAACCACCAGCCCGGTATCCAGGGCAATGAGGCTATTTTCAATTGCCTCATCCGTAATGCCCTGTTTGAGGATGTCGCGCATCTGGCTAATGGGAAGGGAGGGGACTATTGTTTGTGGCGCAGTGGTGGGCAGCACCCGCTGTTGCTGCGCCTCAGCCAGCAAAGTTGCTGCTGCGGATGGCAGCTCATGATAGGACAGCCTGCCCTGGATGTTCCTGGGAGAAGGAAGGTTAGCTTCCTGGTCGTTGGCGGTGAGAAGCACGACCCGCAGATCTGCCTGAATCAGGCGCAAAGCTCGAACCAGGTCGGCGCTGGCTGCCGCTTCGCCAATCAGCGCCAGGTCGTATGGCTGCTGGCCTAACAGAAGGCAGGCCTGCCGCCAGTTTGCCGCAGGCGACAGGTAGGAAATGCCGGCACGTTTCAAAATAGTTGCCGTCTCGTGCCGCTGACTTTCGTCCGGGTCCAGTAGCAGAATTCGCACTAGGCTACCATCAATGGGATGCTGTTGGCGCTCAGGCCGGGCTGCGAGGGCCGGTCCGCAGGTTCGCCCGACATGCTGTACGGTCCCGCCCAGGTGATGCGCACAGGCACTAGCTGTCCGCTCAACTCGCGCGCATCGTCAAAAAAGACAAGCTTATTTTGCGGATTACGTCCGCGCCAGCGCCCTTTGTGCCGTTCTTCTACTAATACTTCCACAGTTTCTCCCAGAAAGCGGCGCGTCTTTTCTTGGGATACCACCCGTTGTAGTTCTTCCAGACGTTGGAAGCGATTTCGTTTGACGGCGTCAGGCACATCGTCTACCATGCGCCGCGCGCTAACCGTCCCTTCGCGTGGGCTGTAGCGGGCCAGATGGATTTTGTCCAGGCGCAGTTCTGCCAACAAATCATAGGTGTGCTGGAATTGCGCTTCTGTTTCGCCAGGGAAACCGACGATAATGTCCCCGTGAATGGCGGCGTCGGGGATAATCTCCCGTATCTGGTGCACCAGTTGGCGGTACTGCTGTGCGGTGTAGCCCCGTTTCATATTAGCCAGTACTTCATTGTCTCCGGCTTGTGCCGGCACTTCAATTTGCGGCATCACTTTAGGCAGTTCGACCACCGCCCGCAGCACTTTCTCCGTCATCCAATTAGGATGGCTGGTAAGGAAGCGTATCCGCTCCAGCCCGTCCACGTCGCTGACAATGCGCAGCAGGTCAGCCAGGTCGGGACCGTCTGGTATGTCCTTGCCATACCGGTCCACAATTTGCCCTAGTAGTACAACCTCCTTTACCCCCTGGCGCACCAGCGAGCGCACCTCAGCCACAATTTCACCAACGGGACGGCTGCGCTCTATGCCGCGGCGGTAAGGGATAATGCAGAACGTACACGCATGGGAGCAGCCATAAACTACCGATACAGGAGCGGACACCAATCCGCCGCGCTGCTCCAACGGCAAAACAACCTCGCCATCTTGCCAGGCATGTTGGCGCGCCGTCATTTCCTGCTCAAGAGTAATCGCGTCGTATTGGTGCAGATGGGAAACGAGCGGCGAGCCGTCGCTGTGTGGCGGCATAAACACGTCCACCATGGGGAAGCGTTGCTGCAGTACCTCATTCCCTTTAACCCCCACCAGGCAGCCCATGACGGCTACTGTCAGGTTCGGATTATCCCGTTTCAGCGGCGCCAGGCTGTGCAGCTTGTGATACGCCTTGTCTTCTGACTGCTGCCGCACCACGCAGGTTTCCAGTACGATCACGTCTGCTTCTTCCGCCTGGTCTGTGGCCTGATAGCCTTGTCGCTCCAGCGCCGAAGCCACCTGCCGCGCATCGGCGTAGTTCATCTGGCAGCCAGTAATCCAGAAATGGTATTTTTTGTTCATAACGCTCAATCGTATCGTTACCTCACCGCCGCTGTGGGGGGTTCATCAGGTTATTCAGGCAGCTTTTACATGGCGCTGTGTTGCCACCTGGGCGAGCTGCGCCAGTTCTTTCTCATAAATGGGACGGAGCAGCCGCGCCGCCATCCAACCTTTTAGGCGACCCAATGGCCCGCCACGCACGTTCAAGGCTGTGCTAATGGTCACAAAAGCCTGTTGGCCGTTTTCGCGCGGGTCTACTGTGAAGGTTGTCACTGCGCCTCTGTCCGGGTCGGTTTCTACTAACACGCGCCCCGATTCTGGTTCGGAAATAACGGCGTGCATTGTTTGCCGCTGACCCATGAGGCGTGCCTGGAACGTTATCTTCGTTCCTGCGCCAATGCCACCTTCTTCTACCCGCAGCGCCTCAAAATAAGGTTGCGGCAGGATATGCGGATGCCCATTCTCATAATCTGCAATAATACCATAAACCAGCGCCGCTGGCGCAGCGATTTGGCGGGAGGCTTCAAACCTGTATACGCTCATAGCAATCCTATTGACATAAATACAGACACAGACAAGATACCCCTACATGTCATCACTATTTTGTATTTTATCCCATTCGCAAAAGAGCGCACCAGAAGCCAGGTGTAGAAAATACCGCATAATGGCGCCTGATGTTATAATGGCGCAAAGTCATTTTCAAAGAATAAATATGCCCACGAAACTTGTTGGCGGGTTCCTTTGTTACTTTGTCTCGTACGATTGCGTGGAACCACCGCATATCCACCTGGCAAAAGGTAAAAGCCGTAACGCGCCGGGCGCAAAATTTTGGTTGGAACCTGTGGAACTGGAAAGAAACAAGGGTTTAAGTGCCGGTGAACTGCGCGATGCCCTCAGGGTTGTGGTCCAAAATCGGACGCTGTTTTTGGAAATGTGGAATGAGCACTGTAACGATTGATGTGCAACCACGGGTTGAAAACGTGGAATTTACAGCAGAAATGTTATCTGTAACCATTCAAGATGGTCGCATTATTTTAGTACCCCTTGAATGGTATCCGCGTCTGCTGCATGCATCGGCTGCCGAGCGAGACAACTGGCGTGTGTTTGAAGACTCAAACGAGCGCGACGTCATTTTTTGGGAAAGTCTAGATGAACTAATTCCTGTGATTGCTTTGCTGAATGGTGCACGCAGCCGCGAGTCGAAGAGAGCATTGGCCCGTTGGCTTGCGGGAAGAGGATCGGCAGGTAGTAGTTCAACAGACATTTATTGACGGATAGAGACGGTGCAACTTGATGCGCG
>CAZDSN010000025.1:0-15983 GCA_964507675.1 uncultured Ardenticatenaceae bacterium
ACTGCCGCTTTGTGGCTGTTTGGGTCACGTCGTCAGCTATGTCAAACAGCCGCGTTAGCGCCCGCGTCACGTTGCCATCCAGCACAGGCGCGCGTTCGCCAAAGGCAATGGAGGCGATAGCGCCCGCCGTGTAGCGACCAATCCCTGGCAGCCGCTGCAAGCCGGCTGCTGTGCGTGGCATCTCCCCCCCATGCTCCTGCATCACCCGATGGGCGGCGGCGTGTAAATGGCGGGCGCGACTGTAATATCCCAACCCCTCCCACAACTTCAAAACGTCCGCCAGCGGCGCGTCCGCCAGAACGGCGACTGTGGGGAAACGCGCCATCCACCGCGCATAATACGGGAGCACGGTTGTGATCTGGGTTTGCTGCAGCATGACTTCCGCCACCCAAATGGCGTATGGATCCAGCGTGCGCCGCCAGGGCAGGTCGGCGTGGCTGGCATCCCACCAATCTAGCAGCGGGATGGCAATGTCAGGCAGATGGCGCTCTGACCAGTGTTCATTCGTCACGATTTTGTAATTATTCACCGCAAAGATGCAAAGATGAAGAGAAAAACTTCGCAGTTAAATTCCAGAAGACCTGTATAGTTTTACGGTTTTTTACGCACGCACATAGCGAATGACGGGGTGGGTGTTTTGCTCAATCTCATCCAGATTGGCGGCTACCAGTTCGCCGCGCTGGTAGAGATATTCGACGTGCGCGCCTGTTTCTTCCAGAGCCAGCAGCACGTGATAGCTTTCCACGTGTCCAAACAACTCTTTGCTGACGTCGGCAATGGAGCGCGGCTCATGGCAGATTTCCCACGTCTTTTCCAGGCGGGATTGGTGGGATTGGCGAATGGCCCGGATGCGGCTGTAAATGTCGGGAATGGGTTCCTCGTGCCCGCCCAACCCCAAGGTGATGCCGGGCAGCTTTTCGATGCGGGCTAATGAGTCCAGATAATGCCCCAGTCCCATGTGGTTGGTGATGCTTTCGGGGGCCTGGTGGGGGGTGATGCGGGCCAGGATGTGGTCGGCGGTGAGCAGGATGTCGTCCACGCGCAGGCAGACCTGACCGGGGCAGTGACCGGGGGCGTGAAACACCTCGAAGTTGCCTGGGGCGGGTTCTCCTTCAGCCAGCAAGAAATCAACGGGAACGGAACGGTAGAAACCTTTGGCCCACAGGTAGACAGACATGAGCGCTTCCCGGTGTTTTGCCGGCACGCCCGCCATCTCCAGAAAGTTCTCCAACCGCCGCGCCGCTACCACCTGGCGTTCTTGATGATTGGAAAGCACTCGCCGATCCAGTACATGCACGCCAATGGGCGCCTGGCTGAACTGGCGCACAAACGGCAGGCCGCCAAAATGATCAATGTGCCCGTGCGTGATAATGATGGCGTCCAGGTTCGCCAGGTTGAAGCGCGACCCGTATTCTGCTTCCAGAGCGGCAAAGCCCGCCTGCAACTGTTGGTTGCAATCGGGCAGCCCGGAGCCGGTGTCCACCAGCGTTAGCCGCTGGCCATCATCAATGATGTAAATGTTGGCTACCAGTGTGGCGAAAGCCTGCACGGGAAAAGTGTAAATGCAGCGTCCGGCTGCGGTGGTGAATTTTTGTACAGTGTGTGTATTCATTTTCAAGCTGGCATGTTGAAAATCAGGATTGCGCAGATGACGCAGACGCTATCTGTGTCATCTGTGCAATCTGTGATTCCTCTCAAGTCACATCAGGCATTTCGGGTGAATAATCCTCGTAAAGCCGCGCCGTCACCACCTGGCGCAGGCGGGTCATGGCGGTGTAGACTTCCTGAAAGGACGTATACAACGAGGCAATGCCCAAACGCAGATTATCGGGGCGGCGGAAGTCGGGCAGGACGTTCATTTGCTCAATGAGGGCGCGGTCAATGCGGGCTGCTTCGGGGTGTCCCAGGGAGACGTGTGACCCGCGCTGCGCCGGGTCGCGGGGGGAGTTGAGGGTGAAGCCGAGTGGCTGCAGCCAGGCTGCCCAGAGGGCGATCAGGTATTCGGTTTGTTGGATGGATTTGGCGCGCAGGCGGGAGATGCCGGCATCCAGCAACAAATCCACCCCTGGTTCCACCGCCGCCAATGACAACAGCGGCGGCGTGCCCGTTAGAAAACGGGTAATGCCCGCGCCAGCCTGATAGTTCAGCCCCAACGCGAATTGATTCCGCTGCCCAAACCAGCCGGAAATGGGTTGGCGCAACTGCTCTTGTAAGTCGCGGCGCACGTAGAGAAATGCGGGCGCGCCGGGGCCGCCGTTGACGTACTTGTACGTGCAGCCCACCGCCAGGTCTACGCCGCTGCCGTTCAAGTCAATGGGCACAGCCCCGACCGAATGGCTCAAATCCCACAGCGCTAACGCGCCAACGTGGTGCGCCGCTGCCGTTAAGGCAGCCATATCGTAGGTGTAGCCGCTCTTGAACGCCGTATGCGACAGCGACAACAGCGCCGTATCTTTGTTCAAGGCGTTTGCCAGCGCGGTTGTGGGTCCGTGAATTCCATCCGGCGACGGTACGATTTGCAGCCATCCCGTATTGTTTAGCGCTCCCTGGAAAATGTACAGGTCAGAAGGGAAGTTGAGGTCGTCGCTGACGATTTTGTGTCGTCCAGGGCGCGCCCACAGCGCTGCCGCCGTCAGTTTGTACAGATTGACCGAAGTGGAGTCTGCCACAATCACTTCATCCGGCTGCGCCCCCAAGAGGCGCGCCAGCTTGCCACCAATGCGCTGCGACAGCGTAAACCATCCCTCGTTCCAACTGCGGATCAACCGCTGTCCCCACTGCCGCGCCACCATGTCTTGCAGGAGCAGTGTTGTGGCTCGCGGCAACCGTCCCAGGGAGTTGCCATCCAGGTAAATCAACTCTGGATCGTCTATGACAAACGCCTGGCGAAACGCCGCCAGTTCGTCGCGTTCATCGAGGGCGATGGCTTCGGAGAAGCTTAAATCAAACATAAGAACAATCAACAGGTAACAATCAACAAGCAACAATTAACAATTAACAGGCAACAAGAAACGAACAATCGTTATCTGTTTTCCGTTACCTGTTTGCTGTTGATTGTTTTCAGGGCGGCGCGTATAGGGCTGCCGTCGCCGCCGGCAATTTTTAAGGGGAGGGCGGTCAGTTCGTACACGCCATCGGGCACGCTGGCCAGGTTCAACCCTTCCAGGATAGCTATGCCATGCTGCAAGAGAGCGTTGTGGCCTGGCATCTCTTTGCTGTTTGCTTCGTCCATGGAAGGGGCATCGCTGCCAAACAGGATGATTCCCTGCTGGCCTAAATAGGCAGCCAGTTCCGGGCTGGGGTAAATGAAACCATCGGGAAAGCGGGTGGGATCGAGGTGGCTGGCCTGGCTGTGTACCAACAGGCGCGGAGCCAGCGCCAGGTCTATGCCTGCCAGGTCTGCCGGCAGCAGCGGCCCGGCGGTTTTAGTTACGGTGACCACCTGGGCCAGACCCCAATAAATGCGCAGGTCCAGGGTTTCGACGGTGGCCGCATTGTCCGCAAAATGGTGCGGCGCGTCCATGTGCGTGCCGATGTGCGCGCTGCTGGTGATGGTTGTCAGGTTGACGCTGTGGCCATCCTGCCGCCGCAGGACGGGCGTGAGACCAAATGGCGTGTCCCCCGGCCAGGGAGCCAGCGCCGCGTTCAGGGTACGGCTGATGTCATAGATTGTCATGTTGAAGATTTCCCAGTTTGCATGATAATAGCGTACGAAGTGGTACTTTAGCCACAAAGAGGGCAATATGCAACGTCGAATTGTAATGGGTTTGTTGTTTGGCTGGGGGCTGGTACTGCTGTTGGCGCTGACGATCAATGCCCGCGCCTTGCAGGAACAACTCGTTTACGAGGCGGTGTGGGCCAGAGCGGAGGCGTCACCCACGCCTACACCTACACCCACGCCAATGCCTACGCCCACGGCCACGCCAATGCCGGCATCCGTCGAGTTTCGCGGTATGTGGGTCACTCGCTTTGATTGGACCAGCGGCTCCCAACCCGCCGATCCCGCCAAAATTAGCGAAATCGTCAGCGACGCTGCCCTGGCGCGCATCAACGTCATCTTCTTTCAAGTCCGCGCCAGCGCCGACGCCTACTATACGCCTGGCCTGGAACCGTGGGCCAAACGGGTCAGTGGCACATTTGGGCAGCCGCCCAACCCGTACTGGGATCCGCTGGCTACTCTAATCCAGACCGCCCATGCCCAGGGCATCCAGGTTCACGCTTACTTGAATGTGTATCCCGTGTGGGATGAGTGCAGCCCGCCGCCTGAAAATGTGCTGCCCCGTCCCTTTTATTATGCTCTGCGCGACTTTCATGGCACGACCGGCAGCAAGCTGAACGGGCTGCAATGGCAGACCAACGACACCGTGCCATGTAGTCCCTATATGCGCGCCTCTCCCGCCTCCACGTTTGTGGATGATCATTTGCTGGCTGTGGCTGCCGACCTGGTTACTCGCTACGATATTGACGGGATTCATCTGGACCACATTCGCTACAACAGCAGCGACACCTCCTGTGACCCCGTCAGCGAAGCCAGCGCCGGCGTTAACTGTTTCACTGCGCCCCCCGCTGGCTACGTGGATTACGCGGACTGGCAGCGGACGCAGGTCAACGGCACTGTCGCCAAATTCTATGATCAGATTACGCCGCTCAAACCGGGTCTCTGGTTGTCTGCCGCCGTCTGGCCCATTTACATTGATTATTGGGGCTGGGGAGGGCAGGAAGGCTTTTACGATTACTATCAAGACTCTAAAGCGTGGGTGGCCGACGGCTACGTAGATAGCATTTCCCCCATGATCTACCCTGGCGTCTACGACTGCGATGATCCGGGCTTTTGGACGCAGCAAAAGTGGCAGACGCTGGTAGCGGACTTCCAGGCAGACAGCGGCGGCCGCTATATCATCCCCGGCATTGGCACGGGGTACTGCACATTTAGCGAGATTGAAGCCCGTATCCAGATGGGGCGCGCCCTGGGAACGGCGGGCCAGGCGCTGTTTTCCTACGGCGGTCTGAAAGCCAATGGGTATTTCGATGACCTGGCTAATGGCCCATACGCCCAACCGGCCAGCGTGCCCCCGATTCCCTGGCATCCCTAAGGGCCCATCCACAAATTAGTTCCCGTTCTTGTGTGCCTGGGGCAGCATTTGTGGATGGGCTGACAAGTGACCGGGTTCCGTGAAAAACGGAAGTTATTCTTAGACGGTCACTAAGAACAAAAGCCACCTGTCCATGCGGGCAGGTGGCTTTTCCGTTTGGGGGCAGCGGAACTTTTATGCCAAAGCCGCCAAAATGAGTTATAGTTTTGGTACATTTGTGTGGCACGTACCGGCTTGAACCCGAGACTTACACTCTTTATGGCTATGTCCTGGCGTAAATTTACGATCTGGCTTCTATTTGTCGCCCTCATCGTCTGGCTGCTGCCTTCCCGTGAGGCTGCCGGCACTACCCCTATTCCTCGTCAGGCCATTCACGTCAACCGTTACCAGTTCGATCCACTACAAGATGGGGAACCGCTGCTACCGGCATCGCTGCGGGCCCCTGCCACTACTGCCGGCTTCTCTCTGGTACAATTAACCGGGCCTACACAGGACATCTGGCTGGACCAGATGGAGACCACTGGCTGGCGCGTGCTGCAATATTACCCCCACTACACGTACCTGCTGTGGTCGGATGGCCTGGGAGCCCCTCTGGATAACCGTTTCGACTTTGTGCGCTGGCAGGGGCGCTATCACCCCGCCTACAAAATAAGCCCTGAACTGGCCTCACCCGGGTCATTGGTCAGCAGCGATGGCCGTATTGATCAGGTAAGCGCGCTCATTTATGAGGATGGGCATCTAGCCGGCACCCTGGCGGCGCTGGCCCGGCTGGGCGCAGAACTGGTGCAATATTATCCGGCCCAGCCCGATCGCGCTTTCTATGAGGCTATCCTGATCCTGCCGGCAGCCGCCATCCCCGCCGCTGCCCGCCTGGAAACCGTGCTGTGGTTGGGATATGCCAGCCCCCGGCCAGAGCTAGACGATGAGATGTCTGACCAGATTGTGGCCGGCAACACTGCCGCTGGCGCCCCGTGGCCCGGCTACCGCGACTGGCTGGACGCTGCTGGATATGACGGACAGGGCGTCACCTGGGCTGTTATTGACACCGGGGTGGATTACGACCACCCTGATCTGAGCCAGCGCATTGTGGGCGGCTACAGTTACCCAGGCGCGTGCAACCCGCCAGGACAGCCGGGCAGTGATTGTGAGAACGGTGGGCATGGAACGCACATTGCCGGCATTCTCGCCGGCGACGCCACCACAGGCATGAGTGATGGTGACGGGTATCTTTACGGTTTGGGCATAGCCCCAGGCAGTAACATCTTTGCCATGAACCCCCTCTCCGGCGCCAACTGGCCTCCCCTGGGCGGCTGGCAAGAAAACAGTATGCAGGCGCTGCGCGGCGGCGCTATCGGCGGCAATAACTCCTGGACCACCGGCGAAGGTCTGGCACATGGCTACCAGACCAGCGAGCGCATCCATGACTTGATGGTGCGCGATGGCAATTTTGACACAGTGGACATGGCTGAACCGTTTATTCAGGTGTTCTCTGCCGGCAACTCCGGCAGCAGCGGCCTGACCGCCCCCAAAGAAGCCAAAAATCTCATCGTCGTTGCCAGCAGCGAAAACTACCGCGCCGGCGATATTGACCAGGTATCCAGCTTCAGCAGCCGCGGGCCGGCTGAAGATGGCCGCTGGGTTCCCACTGTTGCCGCTCCCGGCAATGTGATTGCCTCCACGCGCAACGACGAAGGCGGCTACTGCGCCACACCTATCCCCGGCAGCAATGACCTCTACGCCTTATGCAGCGGCACCAGTCTGGCCGCCCCCCACGTTTCCGGGGCTATTGTTCTCCTCAGCCAATGGTGGCGCGCCCAACACCAGGGGATAGATTTCAGCCCGGCCATGGCCAAAGCCTTGTTAGTCAACAGCGCCGTAGACATGGGCGCGCCCGATATTCCCAACGTCAACGAAGGTTGGGGGCGCATCAACCTGGCTTCTTTGCTGCCGCCCGCCCTGCCCATGCTCAATTTTGATCAGGAAACCACCCTGGCGAATAGTGGAGAGGTCTGGCAGCTAGACGTGCGCGTGGCAAACCCGTCCCAACCACTCAAAATCACGCTGGCCTGGTCCGACGCCGCCGCTGCGCCCGGCGCAAACCCGGCCCTGGTGAACGATCTGGACCTGGTAGTGACCACCGGTGGGCTGACCTATCGTGGTAACAGGTTTGCGTCGGGTTGGTCTGTTCCGGGTGGAGAAGCTGATACGCTTAACAACCTGGAAAATGTGTTCCTGCCAGCGCCTGGTGGGTATGCGACGATCACCGTGCGCGGCAGCAACGTGGCTGGCGATGGCGTCCCCTACAACGGTGACTTGACCGACCAGGATTTCGCCCTGGTTTGCACCAACTGCGCGCCGCTGTTAACGGCTGCCCCATCTCGCCAGGATGTGTGCGCTCCGGCAGAAGCCGCTTACGCCATCAGCCTGGGCCAGATTCCCAATTACAATGACCCTGTCTGGCTCACCGTGGCCGGTGTGCCCACGGGGGCCACCAGCTATTTTGATCAGAACCCGCTGCCCCAGGCTGCGTCCACCACGCTCCACATCCAGAATACAGCCCAGGCAGCCGCTGGTCTGTACACACTTTCCGTGACCGGCTTCATACCAGGCAATAAACGTACCACATCCATGCAGTTGGGATTAGGGCAGAGTGTCCCTGAGCCGCCGCCGCTGCTCATGCCGGCAGACGGGCAAACAAACGCGCCCCGCCAACCCACCTTCCAATGGAGCAGCGCCGGCGCAGAGGATTGGTACGACCTGGAAGTGGCCGCCGATCCCGCCTTTGTGACCAGGGTCTTTACAGCTACCCAGATCACTGGCGACAGCTATGCATTCCACCGCCTCCTCTCCCCCAATACCCGCTACTACTGGCGCGTCCGCTCCCATAATGGCTGTGGAACCAGCCCGTACACACCCCCCTTCACCTTCCTCACCGCCCCCCTGCCTGGGCTGTGCAATGAAGGAACCATCCCCACCAACATCTATCAAACCAGCTTTGAAGAAGGAGAGGCAGGTTGGGCACACGGCGGCAGCGGCGACACCTGGGCGCGTGACGATGAGCGCGCTTATGAGGGTAGCTATAGTTTTCACGCTGAAGACATCAATGCCCTGAGCAACCAATACCTGACTTCACCCGCTATCACGCTGCCCACAAACAGATCGCCGCTGACACTGCGCTTCTGGAATTACCAGGCCATAGACAATGGCGCGGCGCTTCTAGAAGGCGGCTGCCGTGACGGAGGAATCCTGGAGGTTTCGACCAATGGCGTATTTTGGACCCAACTCGATGCTGAATTACAAACTGACCCTTACGACGGGCTGGTAAGCGATGACTGGGGCAATCCGCTGGCTAACCGGCGGGCCTGGTGCGGCGACCCCCAGGAATGGCTAGACTCCATTGTGGCCCTGGACACCTATGCAGGCCAGACAGTGCAGTTCCGTTTTCGCCTGGGCACAGACGTGGCGTTTGGGCGCGAAGGGTGGTACGTTGACCAGGTGCGGGTACAGGCGTGCCAGCCGGCACCCTATGCCGCCGCCTTAAGCGGGGACAGTATCGTAGACACCGTCTATAACACAGTCATTACGCACACCTTCACGCTGCAAAATGAGGGTCCCGACGATACTTACCAGGTACAGGTGCAGGGGGGAATATGGGCCACAGAGCTGCTGACGCCCTCGCCTCTTTCTCTAACGTATGGCGAATCTGGGCAAATTGTGGTGCAGGTAACCGTGCCGCCTTCGCCGGCTAATGGCCCACTGGAGAGCGATCAGTTTCAACTACACGCCGTTTCCATCCACGATCCAGCCCTGGTGCTGACAGCCACGGGCACGACAAATGTCATGCAGTCCCCCGATTTTGTGTGGGCGGGCGATACCAGCCAGGTGGGGGTTTACGCTCATGAACTGACTTACACTCTTACCTTAACGAACGTAGGCGCGGTCACAGACACGCTTAAAGTGGTCATTCAGCCTGGTCAATGGCCCATTACCGCGCTCCCCGACGCCATCACCTTAATTCCAGGGGCCAGCAGCACGGTGGCTGTCGTCGTGACAGTCGGCGCTGGGGACGAAGATATGGCTCACGTGCGTTTTTACTCCACACTGGCCCACAGCTTCGTCGCCGACATCCCCTTATTCTCCTCAACCCGCCTCACCTACTTTAGCATCTTCCCCGGTTCCTGACGGTGTCCATTACCTCCAACGTACGTCTCTCGTCCCCTATTTATCTGCGCCTGAACACCGCCCCATTTGCGCAAACTATTTTGTCTGTGCGGGAACATCTACTGCCTCAAGTTGTGGAGCGACCAGGCCAGCCGCTGATTTTGCTCACCTTCCACCCGGGTTATCTGGCAGGCTCCTATGAAGATCGGGACTATTTTGAGCGCCTGACGCCGCTGCTGTTTCAATGGACTCAGGATTGCTGCCGGCTGCGTATTTTCACGGTGAATCATCCAGGCTACGATCAGCCACGCCATGCTGTGATTGACCGCTTTAACCTGCAGCCCTATAGCATTCGCCACCAGCCGCTGGCCATGGGGGCGGCTCTTTCCTGGCTGTTTAATACGCGGCTGGCTCAGGACGAACAGATTGTGTGGATTGCGTATGGGCATTCAATGGGCGGGTTGGCTCTCAGCCAATTCCAACCGGCAGAATTGGTTAATCTGCTGGCGCGTAATGGACGCAGCCTTTACTTCGCCAAGATTTTGTCCGCGCCAGCGCTCTGTGTGCACCCACAAGCGCGGGACCTGGTTGGCAGGCTGGATGTGCTGCATACGCTCAAACTAACGGCAGGCCGGCTGCCCTTCTATGCGCCCGTAGCCACCGGTCTGTATCAGGCCTTTGCCCCCCTCTTTTATCGCCGCGAGGCGACCAGGTTCTCCATTGATGCTTTAAGCGAGTTCGGCAGCTTTCGCAGCGGCGGCTTTCGTCGCAGCGACTTTCACCGCCTGGACCCTTTCCTCTTGCTGGAACAAGGGCGGGAACTGCTCCGCTTCAGAGCCATGGCTGCTGGCGGTCCTGATCTGTTGGCAGATGCGCACATTATCCTGGCCCAGCAAGATGGGATGATTGATTTGCCGGCAACAGAGGCCCTGATAGAAGCAGCGCGCCAGGAAGGGCATAGAGTTACCCGGCACGACATTGACAGCACGCACTTGTTGGAACTGGACGCCGCCGAAATAGTCGCGCGGGTGATCTGGCAGGTAATACGTGAGACTGTAGAGCGCAGCCTGACCTGATGGCCTGACAGGCCAATCAGGAAGGCTCTGCTTTCGTGGCATCGGCAGCGGTTGTGGCAAAGACACGGGCAAAGTATCCCTCCACCTCACGAATACGGCCGCGCCTCAATGGATGCGCGCACGTGCGCAGCATACGTCTGGAATTCAGGAGTGGCTTGCAAGGCAAATGTCCGCGGTCGCGGCAGTGTAACAGGTACGCGGTTGATGATGCGCCCGGGTAGCTCGCTCATGACTACTACTTCGTCCGCCAGAAAGATGGCTTCTATGATGCTGTGTGTGACCATAAACACAGTCACCGGGCGAGCATCCCAGATGCGGGTATCCCAGATACGTAGCAGTTCCTGCCCCATGCGCTCTCGCGTCAGGGCGTCCAGCGCTCCAAATGGCTCATCCAACAGCAGCAGCGCCGGTTGGTGCACCAACGCCCGCGCCAGTGCCACGCGCTGCGCCATGCCGCCCGACAACTGCGCCGGATAACTTTGCTCAAAGCCGCGCAGTCCCACCAGCGCCAGCACGTCTAGCACCCGCGCCCGCGATTCCGTTTCGGATAAACCATGTAATTCTAACGGCAGGCGCACATTGTCATAGGCAGTGCGCCAAGGCATTAAATTGTGCTGCTGAAAAACAATGCCAATAGGGTCGCCAGCCAGGTGTGGTGGCTGCCCGGCCACCAGCACCTGGCCCGATGTAGGCGTCAGCAAACCAGCAATGAGCCGCAGCAAGGTGGACTTGCCTGCGCCAGATGGCCCTACCAACGTGACGAATGCCCCGGCAGCCACATTCAGGTTGATGTTTTGCAGTACACGCCGTTCGCCATCGAACGATTGGTTGAGGTGACTGACCTGAATGAAGGGTTGAGTAGACATGGCAGACAACAGTTAACAGAAAACAGCCAACAGAAAACAACCGAACGTTAACCGTCAATGAACTGGTTGGTGAAACCTGCCTCGAGGTTTTCGATGGGGGCGTCTAGCAGCTTTGATTCCAGCAGCGCCTGCTGGGTGTTTTCCCAGGCAGCGGCGTCAACGAGACCGAGTGTGCTATTTTGCCACAGCGGCAGCGATGCTTCCAACACGTTCATGCGGCTGTCATCCAATCCGTCCACGTATTTCTTACTGATCTGGTAAGCAGCGGCGGGGTCGGCCAGCGTATCGGCCAGACCGCGCAAAGTGGCGTCTACAAACCGCTGCACCAGATCGGGGTTTTCGGCAATTAATTTCTCATTGGTAATGATGCCGTTAGCTACCAAATTTACATAATCGGCCACGTACAAGACATTGATGGCTTCGCCCTGCGCCTGTAGTTGAACGGGCTCATTGTTGGCATAGCCAACGACTGCTTCTACCTGGTCAGTGAGCAGCGATTCGATCTGGGTAAATCCTATTTCGGTAGCGTTTACCTGATCTTGGGCAACGCCATTAGCCGAGAGCAGCCCGACATAACCGACGTAGCTGGCGCCAAAGAAAAAGGGCAGCCCCACGCTGCGCCCAATCAAATCCTGGGGAGTGGAAATATTGGCGCTCGCCTTGCTCACCACGGCAATGGGAAACTTCTGGTACCATTCCAACACATAAACCACAGGCACTCCCTGTGCCCGCGCCAGAATCGCCTGCTCGCCGCTGACAATGGCAAATGGCAGTTCATTGGCCCCTACTAATGCCACTCCATCCGTCTCAAAACTGTAGTCAAATTCCAGTTCCAGGCCGGCTTCGGCGTAATATCCTCTGTCCACAGCGACATAAAACGGCGCGTACTGCGGGTCGGGAATATACCCCATTGGCAGACGAATTTTCGTCAGCGCCACAGCTTCCGGGGTGGGCGCGCCGGCGGTGGGCGTAGAGGTGTCTACTGTGGGCGCAGGTTCCTGCCCGCTGGCACAACCTGCCAGCAAGAACAGGGAAAACAGCAAAGCTAACCATTTTATTTTCAGCATTGTTTACTCCTTCGAAAATAGTGGTGAGTGGTCAGTGGTTAGTGGAGCCACTCCTTAGAAAATTATCTCACGCGGAGACGCGGAGGGCGCGGAGAAAAATGTAGGATAGGTTGCCAACCTGTCCACGCCTACAAATTTTCATTGATGATGGTGCGCCGCGGCTCATGTTGTCTCCTTCGTAAAGACGTTGCAATGCAACGTCTCTCCATAGGGCGGGTTGGCAACCTGCCCATCCTACGAAAACTGCCTGACGCGCAGCAGCCGCTTCTCCAGCAGGATGACCGCGCCGTACATTGTCAGGGCAATAACCGCCAGGGTGATGAGGACGACAAAAACCAGATCCGTTTTGAATTGATAGCGAGCGGTTACCAACAAAAAGCCCAGGCCCTGGCTCTTGGGCTGCACAAATTCGCCTACCAGAGCGCCGATAACGGACAGCGTCGCACCCACTTTGAGGCCGGCCAGAACAACAGGCAGGGCCGAAGGCAGTTCCAGTTTGCGGAAAATCTGCCACCGGGAGGCGCGCAAGGCTCTCATTAAATCGTATAGCTCGGCAGGCACGGCGCGCATGCCGGCAACGACATTCACTAAAATTGGGAAAAACACTACCAAGACGGCCACCAGCACGCGACTCCAATAAACAGACTGCACCCAAATAGTCAACAGCGGGGCAATGGCAATGACGGGAATCGCCTGGGAAGCAATCAGATAAGGTGAAATAAGCCGTTCTGCCAGAGGAGATTTTGCCAACAGGTATCCCAGCGGCGTGGCCACCAACAGGCCAAGGAACAGGCCGGGTAAGATTTCGCTGACGGTGATCCAGGTATGGCGCAGCAGACGACCATCCTGAATGACCAGGCTGAACTGGCGTACTACGTCCAATGGGCCAGGCAGGATGAACCGGTCGTATTCGCCCAGGCTGACCAAAAGATGCCAACCAAGTAGAAAAAGCAGCAAGGAAACAGGGATAACAACCCAAATGGGCTGCGCACGCAGCGATGTAATCATCGGTTTTCTCAATGGTTGGGGGCAAGGGAAAAGAGAACGCGGGGTGTGCACACATGGCTACGACGCCTCCTGCAACAAAAAACCCCACTTACCAGAAGTGGGGCAATGTGCAAGGAAGCGCTAACCGCTGTCATGCAGTCTACCTTCTCCCATCCAGACTGTTACTGTCGGCTCTGGAGTTACACCAGATCAACCTGTCACGTCTCCAAGACGCTCCAGGGTCGCGGGCTTGGTTTGCGCAAACCTCACCGCCGGTCGGGGATTTCGCCCTGCCCCGAAGGTTACGGGTTCTATGATGAACCCAGTATGCAATTGGACCTGCTGCCAATCATTATACTCACCGCCACAGCCGCGTCAACAACGGCCAACAATTAGCAGTCAAAAGTCAAGCATCAACGACCCTTTCAAGCATCTTCCGACCGCGGTTCTTCTGCTTTGAGGCCAGGCAGGTTGCGCAGCGATTGGAAGAGATCAATACCGGTTAAGGCTTCGATAGTTGCCGGCACTTGCGCCATCATATTCGCCACGTCCCCTGTTATTTTAGACGCCCCCCCCTGGCCGTCCCCTCCCGTATTGATCATCACAATCCGTTCTGTCTTGGCCAACGGTTGGGCCATAGCACTGGCTAATTCCGGCAGTTTGTCCAGAATCTGTTGAATCACTGCTGCCTGCGTATATTCACGCCACGCCTCGGCTTTCTTCTGCGTTGCTTCAGCCTCGGCCAGGCCCTGCTGCCGCAGCACCTCTGCCTGAGCCAGACCTTTTTGCCGCAGCACTTCCGCCTCTGCCCGCCCGCGCGCTTCTACGGCGGCGGCTTCACCCTCGCCACGCTTGCGGATGGCGTCTGCTTCACCGGTGGCTTCCGTCTGTAGTTGGAACTGGCGCGCCTGGGCAATTGTCTGCACCCGAAACTGTTCCGCTTCGGCAGGCTTGCGCACCGTGGCATCCAGTTCGCGCTGGCGCCGCTGCGTCTCTTGTTCCTGCACTTCGATTTGCTTTCGTTTGCCGACTACCTCAATCTGGACTTCCTCTTCCTTTATCCGTTGATTCTCAATATTTTGCTGCAAACTATAAGCCAGTTCCGCCTGGGCCCGCTTGCGGTTTGTTTCTGCTTCGTACTCCGCCTTTTGCACCTCAAAATTCTTGCGGCTTTCGGCAATGCGCGTCTCGGCATCAAACTTGGCGGATTCGCCCTGCTGCCGCGCTTTGGCGCTTTCGATGGTGGCGTCACGCGCCGCCTCGGCCTCGCCAATAGCCGCATCTCGCTTCACCTGGGCAATGCGTGGGCGTCCCAGGGCTTCCAGATAGCCTTCTGTGTCGCTGATGTCCTTGATAACAAAAGAAACGATCTCCAGACCCATACTGGCCATGTCATCCCCGGAGACCTCCTGCACCTTTTGGGCAAACGCTTCGCGGTCACGATAAAGCTGTTCCACAGTCAGCGTACCCAAAATGGCGCGCAAGTGCCCGGCCAGGGTTTCATGGGCCACGTGTTGGATTTCATCCTGCGATTTAGACAGGAACTGGATGGCGGCGGTGCGAATGGAGTTCTCATCGCTGCCAATTTTCACCTGCGCCACACCATCTACGGTGACAGGCACACCCTGGCTGGTGGGCACGTCAGGGGTGGTAATGTCAATGGTCATGATTTCCAGGGAGAGATGGTCAACCCGCTCTAAAACGGGCCAGATAAAGGAGCGCCCGCCAGAGACGATGCGAAATTTGCTCTCAATATCGCCCAGGTCACGTCGCCCTTCCCCACGACCAGAGATAACGAGCACCTCATTGGGCCCTACTTTTTTCACTCGACTGGCATACACAAAGAGGATGGCAAAGACAATGAAAACGAAGATGAAAAATGCGACGGCAATAAGGCCGCTATCACCAAACATGGTGTCTCTCCTTATATTGGGGGCGATCAAGAATCAGGGGGCTGTTGCCAATTCATTTCGCCGCTGATTGAACGAAGGCGATGCGCCCTACGATGCGTTCGATTTTGACGATTTCGCCCGTGTTAATAGCCTGACCGGTCATAGAACGCGCCCCCAAATTGACACGCCCGCTGACGTTGTTGTAAGCAATTTGCCCCAGGCCGTTGCCTGGAATGGTGATAATCACTTCGGCTTCCCGTCCCACGGCATCTGCTTCCAGCGAGTAGTGGCTGGATTTGCTGGGTGAGAGAATGTAGATGAAGGCTGCCTGGGCTAACGCGCCAAAAACAAGGCCAATGCCCGCCGACCAGAGGACGCTGGCGATAGCCCCCTGTTCAAGCCAGAGGCGTGTAATGAGACCGACCAGGCCAAAGGTGGAACCAAAGATGGCCAGGGCAAAGGGGCTAATATTGATGAAGTCGAGGTCAGTGTCTCCATCAACGTTAAAATCCAGCACATCCCCCACACCTGCACCAATTAAGGTGATGACAGCAAAGATGAAACTGAGGACAAGGATGCCGGCATATACCAGATTTAACGTACCAGATGAGAACAACTCTTCCAACATGGCGAACGCTCCTCGTCGCCAGCGTAGAGTAAAGAAGAACCCAGATTACAGCCTATAATGAGGAGCGCTGGCGACATTACGGACAATGCGTTTCAAAAAAGTAACACCTACAAATTATAGCAAGTATGTTGCTGCGTGCAGCCCTTTGGGGTAGTTTCCAGCAATTCTCAATTTGAACGAGTTTGCTCCTTTGGACGGTGGTTGAAACCGATG
>CAZDSN010000026.1:0-15952 GCA_964507675.1 uncultured Ardenticatenaceae bacterium
GTCAACGGGATTTCAGCCGTTTCTGGACCGGCAGGCGCGAGTGTAACAGGAACCGGCTGCACTACTGGCCTGGCCGCTGGCGCTGCCTGTAAATAGCCTTCCACATCCCGCTTGCGGATGCGGCCATCAGGGCCGCTGCCGCTTATCTGGCGCAGGTCTACATTCTGCTCGGCGGCGATGCGGCGCGCTACCGGGCTGGCCTTGACGCCGCCAGGGAACTCGTCACTGACGCTGGCGGAAACAGCGGCAGGTGTGGCGGTTTCCACAGCAGCAGGTTCGGCAGCAGCAGGTTCCGTGGCCGTGGCTTTGGCAGGCGCGGCCACTTTCGGCGCGGCGCTCACCAGCCCGGAAGTATCCTCGCCCGCTGCGCCAACGATGGCCAGGTTGGCGCCCACAGGCACGACTGCGCCTGCTTCTTCCAACGTTTGCAGTAAAATGCCGGCAACCTGCGACTCCAACTCCAACGTGGCTTTGTCTGATTCTATCTCCGCGACTACGTCCCCTTTTTCAACCGTGTCGCCAATCTGCTTCAACCAACCCACCAGGACGCCTTCGCGCATATCAAATCCCAGCTTGGGCATAACGATGAATTCAGCCATTACACAATCTCCTTCACCGCCGCCACCACACGGTCCGCATTGATCAGGGCTGACTGTTCCAGTTCACGCGAATAGGGCAAGGGCGCTTCCAGTTGGGCCACACGCTTGATCGGCGCGTCCAGATAATCAAACCCTTCTTCTTGAATGCGCGCCACAATCTCCGCGCCAATGCCATAAGAACGGTATCCTTCCTCCACCACAACGGCTCTAAACGTCTTCTTGAAGGAGTTCAAGACAGGTCCCATGTCCAGCGGGCGCAGTGTGCGCAGGTCAACCACTTCCGCTTCAATTCCTTCTTTCGCCAGCTTGTTAGCCGCTTCCAGGGCTACTTGCAGCCCTTGCGCATAAGCCACAATGGTCACATCTGTGCCGGCACGTTTCACGTCAGAAACGCCAATCGGCACAATGTAATCCTCTTCGGGCACTTCGTCCCGAATTTGATACAGGGTATGGTGCTCAATAAACAAAACGGGATCGTCGGTGCGAATGGCGGCCTTGAGCAGCCCTTTGGCATCATACGCCGTAGCTGGGGACACCACTTTCAGGCCCGGAAAATGGGCAAAGATCACGTCTGGGGTGTGGCTGTGGGTCGCCCCTAACTGCCGTCCACCGCCGCCAGGAGCGCGAAAGACAACCGGGCATTTCATCTGCCCGCCAAACATGTAATGAACCTTAGCTGCATGGTTGATGATGGCGTCAAAAGCCACAAAGGCAAAATTGATGGTCATAAACTCAGCTACCGGGCGCAGCCCGTTCATGGCCGCGCCTGCGGCCGCACCGCCAATCACCATTTCCGAAATGGGCGTGTCGCGCACGCGCCTGGCTCCAAATTCATCGTAGAAACCCCGCGTCACCGCGTACGTACCGCCCCACACCCCCACTTCTTCGCCCATGATGAAGACGTTTTCGTCGCGCAGCATCTCTTCACGCAGGGCGTCAGTAATTGCCTGTCTCATTGTAATGCGAGCCATCGTTTGGTTCCTCTCTGTTAAGCATCTACATAAATATCAGCAAAGAGTTGTTCGGGGGCGGGAAAGGGAGATTCCTCAGCGTACCTGACGCTTTCTTCGATTTCAGCCTCAACCAGTTTGTCAATAGCTTCCAGTTCTTCCTGGCTGGCTACCGCTTCTTGCCGCAGGTGGTGTGCCAAGATGCCAATAGGATCATCTTCACGCCACTTTTCCACCTCGTCCCTGGTGCGATAGCGCAGCGGGTCGCCCATGCTGTGCCCTTCGAAGCGATAGGTAACGAGTTCCAGGAAGTAGGGCCCCTTGCCGGCGCGCACGCTGTCTAACGCTTTGGCGGTAGCCGCATACACGTCGTAAATGTTCATGCCGTTGACTTGTTCTGCCGGCATTCCATAAGCAGCCCCTCGCGTCACCATGTCCGGCGCCGCCGACGCCCGCGCCACCGCCGTCCCCATGCCATACTGGTTATTCTCTACAATAAACACCAGTGGCAAATCCCACACCCCGGCCAGGTTTAACGACTCGTGGAAGTAACCAATGTTCGTGGAGCCATCCCCCATGTACACCAACACCGCCGAATCTGTCCCTTTGTACTGCTCCGCCAGAGCAATCCCTACGGCCAACGGCACATGGCCGCCGACTACTGCGTATCCTCCCCAATAGCGGCGGGCGACGTCAGCCAGGTGCATCGAACCGCCCTTGCCTTTACTCACGCCCGTGGCCTTCCCCAACAACTCCGCCATCACCTTGTTCGTAGGCGAACCTACCGCCAGCGCGTGTCCGTGGTCGCGGTACGCTGTAATCACGTGGTCATTTTCCTGGCGCGCCGCAATCGAACCTACCGCTACCGCTTCCTGCCCAATGTACAGGTGCAAGAAGCCGCCAATCTTACCCAGTTGGTATAGTTCAGCGCACTTCTGCTCAAAACGGCGGATGAGCACCATCTGCCGATACCACTCAAGTTGAGTCGCTTTATCCATAGAGATCTCCTTCGAAAATAGTGGTCAGTGAACGGCGGTTAGTGGTCAGAAAATTCGTGCCATCCGTTGAATTCGTGGCAAAAATTTTCATCCATTCCTTCGGCAAGCTCAGAGCCTGTCCTGAGGTCTATCGAAGGGACAGGTTGTGTTGCGTCGCCGCTCATGGGTAACTCCTTCGATCGTGTCAAAACCATTCTTTTTTCCGCTGTTGCCACATGGTTGGCAACCGGGCAGGTAATAGGCAGCAAAAAAATCAGAACCGGGCAGTCAAGTTATGAAAAAGAGTCGGGGAAATCTGTTCTGATGCGTTGGTTATGTGTGGACGCCGGCAGCAAAATACATATACTCCAGGCTAGTTTAGCAAAGTTGAACAGCAATGACGAATATCCTATCGCCATCGAATCGCTATGGCCATCGCTATCGAAATTCGAGTACAGTCACGACCGCAACGGTAAGGAAGGTACACAACTTTTGATCGCCCACTCGTAGCAACATCTTGCGAATGACGCCATTCACCCTTACAATCTGGCTGTAACTAATAACAAATGAAGAGGAACCCATGGAACAACTATTGCAATTATTACAAGCAGCCCAAAATGAACTCGATCCCCAACTTAAAGCCCTCAAAGATATCACCGGCGCGCTGAAGACAGCCTCCCGCCTGGCCGGCGAGGGAAAAGCGGACGCGCTACCTATGCACAAAGCGCTGGCAAAGCTAGAAGCGGCAGCCGCCGTCGTCAACAGCGAAACGGTATACGCCGCCGTGACTGCCTTTGCCGCCGCCACACAAACAGCGCTGGACAATCTGGCCTACGATTTCGCCCACGATTTGCGTGAGGCATTTATCGCTCGCGGCGAAACCGTCACAGGCCGTCCGCCCACCCTGGCCATCGGGCTTCTCGCCTTCAAAATGGAGATCGCCGCCCGCAAAGGGCAGTGGTTCTACGGCAAAGAACCGCTCACCCGCCTCATCCCCCTGTCTCTCAAAGGCATTTTGCAGGCTTACGATCAGCAAACCAGACGCATTGCTAACCGCACCCTGGACGTGGACACTTTTCTGGCGGAACTCTATAAGGCATGGGAAGATTGCCTCAGCAAGAAGTCGCGCCGCCCCACCAAAGGCCGCATCAATATCGTTGAACTGTATGCCCAACTTGTCCTCAATCGCCAGAGCAGCCGCTTCTGGAATACGCCCGCCCGCGCCACCTTCAAGGATTACGAACGGGAGATGTTTGTGCGCGATCTGGTGCTGCTGCGCGACTCAGGCCGCGCCAGCTTCACCATTGACGGCAAAGAACGCGAGCTGCGCTTAGGCGTCGCCACCAAAAGCCAGGCTGAGCAAGCCAGCCGCAGCATCTGGCTGCCCACTCATGAGATGGACGGTGACTACTACGGCGACCTGACATTCGACCCGCTATAAACGTCTATGAACGAAACTTCTCTCTCACCCTTATTAGCCCGCCATATTATCGAAACGCTCGGCAGCTACGGCACCCCGCCCACGCGAGGCATTCAACACTTCAACGTGGGCAACCAATCCATCCTGAACGCCCTGGATGAGTTTTACCTTTCCACCTACCTCCAGGACGGCGGCGCTGCCTATAAGATGGTCGTTGGCGACTACGGCAGCGGCAAATCCCACTTCCTCTACTGCCTGCGCGACATCGCCTGGGCGCGCAACTTTGCCGTCATCAAAGTAGACCTCAGCCCCGTGGAGACCCCCTACAACGACCAGAAAAAGGTATACGAAGCCGTCGCCGCCAACATCATCTGGCATGAATCAGACGACCTCAGTAGTGACGAGACTGGGCTGACCCGCTTCCTTGCCGGCACGTTAAGCCGCGTCGTAGGGCGCGACATCTCCCTGGAAACGCTGCAAAAGCCCCTCTACCGCGCCCTCATAGACACACTAGAAGCCACCCCCGTAGACAGCCAGCCATATCAAGCCGCCGTCATTGCCTACTTTGACAGCCTCATTCGGGACAACGAAGAACGGCTAGATTCGCTTGGCCGCTGGCTCATGGGCGAAAACACCACGCCCGCCGACACCAAAGTGCTGCGCGAAGTGGGCGTCACAGGAAAAATCAACCGTCCTAATGCCTTCCGTATGCTGCGTTCGCTATGCCAGATCATCCGCGCCCTTTCCTACAGCGGCCTCATTCTGTTGTTCGACGAAGTAGACCGCATGGCCAGCGTCGGCGGCAAAGCGGAAAAACTGGCGACGGACACACTGCGGGAAGTGATTGATCGGACGCGCGAGGATTTGCCAGGGGCCATGTTCGTTTACGCCGTGCCGCCGCAGTTTATCAACGATGTCGTGCCCAAGTATCCGGCTTTGCAGCAGCGCGTGCGCGCTCCGGGGCACTTCAGCCGCAACAACCATTTCAGCCCTCTCATCAGCCTGGATCATCTGGACTTGAATGAGGACGATTTAATGTTGGCTATTGGCGAGAAACTGATTCCCATTTATGAAATCGCCTTTGCTGCCACGATGGACCACACCATTCAACGGGCTAATGCGGTCATTCTGGCCAACGTGGCGCGTGACATTTTCCTGGACGTCAGCCATCGCCGCCTGTTCGTTAAATCTTTTGTGGTGGAACTGTCCCGCCAACACCACGGGACAGAACATACCATCACCGAAACCGAAGCGCAGGCGCTGCTACGGGGCCAGATTGATGAACTAATGGGGGGGGAGACGCCGCCTTACTGAAACCAGGGGAAAGAGACCGTAGTTGATGATTGCTAACACCATGATTGGAGAACGTGTTGAACATCCGCAGTTTGGAGCAGGCCAGATAGTGGCCGAGTACCGCAATGGCACGGAATGGCTGGTGCGGTTTGAGAATGGCTTGCGGTTTCGACGGCCCAGGCGTGAGTTTGGCGCAGATGGTCTGGCCGTGGCCGAAAGTAAACCGACCCTGAGCCAGCTTTACCAGCCGCCCGCGCCGATGTCGCCCACGCACCTGGAGGCGCGCCAACTGGTGGAGTCGCTGCGCATGGGCATTGCACCCGCGCAGCACGTTATTGAACTCACGGTTGACCTCATAGCGGAAAGGGAGAGCATCATTCGCGGGCTGAATCAGGCGCACCAGCAGGGGGGCGCGGTGCGGGCGGTTGTGGGCGAATACGGCTATGGTAAGAGCCATCTGGTGGAACTCACGATGCAGGAAGCGCTGGCGCGTAATTTTTTGGTCACAACAGTGAGTCTTGACCTCTTAGAGCTGCCACCACATCGCGCCTTTGATATCTATCGGGAAGCGGTGCAACACATACGGTATCCAGACACCGATGAACGCGGGTTGTGGCCTTTGTTGGCCAAGACAATGGCTTCTACTCACCTGGTGGAGCAGTTCCACCAGCATTCGCCAGCGGAAGTTGATCCATTAGTCATTGGCTTGCAGGCAATTGCCAACACCACCTCATCCCGGCAGCGTAAGGCCTGGGCTAACTGGCTGATGGGGGGACGGCGCGTCAAGGCCATGAATAAAGGGCTGCCGCGCGGCGTCAAGTTCCCCAGTATTTATAAGGTCGGCCACAATGCGCGCCAGATTGCTTACCTGATGACGGGCGTCAGCGCCCTGGCTCGTCTGGGCGGCTACAGCGGCCTCTGTTTGCTGATTGATGAGGCGGAAAGTTATTCCTTGCTGCTGCCGTACCAACGCCCTAAAGCAGACACATTCTTCCGCGCCATCATTTATGCCGCTTTGGGCCAGGAGCAAGACAAGATTCGGGCGGAAGAGTTTCCGCAACACCGCTGGCGCGATTACCCGATGGCATACATGCAGGGGCAGTCGCTTTTTTTTCTCTTTACGGCTACCCGTAGCGATAACCGCCTGCCGCTGTTAGAATGGCTGCCTGAGGACCAGATTTTCAATCTGGAGCCAAATCCTGATCCACAAGAAATGGGGCAGTTTTTACAGCGTATTCTGGGGTACCACGCTCAGGCTTATGGGTACGAACCTGGGGACCGGCAGGGGCAGGTGCGGCGCGGGGCAGCCGAGCATCTGGCGCAGGGTATGCGGCATGGGCGGTTGTCTATGCGCAGCGTGGTGCGTCTGACGATTGAATTGTATGACCTGTTGTACCTTTATGCGGATTATGACGTCGCCACTTTGCTGGATGAACTGCATGCCCAGGTACAATAACTTTTGAGCTGCTCAAGAAGCACCTTCTCTCTATTTCGTGGAGGAGTGCGTATTCTCAGATGCGCATTCCTCTCGCCCTATTTCTTGAGATGATACCTCAAGACGTAAAAAAGCTCATTCCGCACACCTGGCCGTTGTTTTTTGCGCGGCATGGGCAGTTTACGGCGGTGCAGCAGCAGGCGATTCCGCCGATTGTGGCCGGGCGGGATGCGCTGGTGATTGCGGCGACGGCTTCGGGTAAAACGGAGGCGGTGATCGCGCCGCTGTTGGAGCGGTATTGGGAGCAATTACGGCAGCCGGGGTTAGCGATTCTGTATATTTGCCCCACGCGGGCGCTGGTGCGGGATTTGTATGAGCGGCTGCGGCCGCCGCTGGCGGATTCAGGCATCCGCCTGAGCATGAAAACGGGGGATACGGGAGCGGTGGATGAGGACAAAGTGGGCATTCTGCTGACCACCCCCGAATCCACCGACTCTCTCCTTACGCGCACGCCGCGCCTGTTTACCCCACTGCAAGCCATTGTCCTGGACGAAATCCATCTGTTTGACAATACTCCGCGCGGCGACCATACGCGCTGCCTTCTGCCCCGCCTGGAACGTATCCGCCAATACGCCGACCCCAACAGGCCACCGGCGCAACGAGTCGCCCTGTCGGCTACGGTGTTTGATCCCAAAGGGATTGCCCAGCGGTATCTCCAGGCAGGCGTTATCGTCAATGTCCCCGGCGGGCGGGAGATCCTGGCACAAATACACCCCCTCTATGATCTGGACGAACTGGTACAGGCATTAGCCCAGCGGACGTCCCGCAACGATCTGCGGGCGTCCCGCAACGATCTGCGGGCGGCCCGCAGCGATCTGCCGGCGGCCCGCAAGTCGCTGTTGTTTTGCAACTCGCGGGACGAAGTGGAACAAACCGCCGTTTATTTGCGCCAACACCTGCCGCACCACGCCGAGGTGTTCGTCCACTACAGCAATCTGGATGCGCAAATGCGGCGGGAGGTAGAAGATCGTTTTGCGGCAGCAGCCGTGGCCGTTTGCGTGGCGACCAGCACCCTGGAGTTGGGTATTGACATTGGCAGCGTGGATGACGTGGCGTTGCTGGGCGCGCCACCCAACCTGACGGCGTTTTTGCAGCGTATTGGTCGGGGTGGGCGGCGGGCGGCGCACACGCAGGTGTTATGTATGCCGCGCTCGCCAGGGGAGTGGGCTCGTTTCGAGGCGCTGTTAACGCTGGCGGGAGGGCAGTGGCAGACGCCGGGCGGGCAGTGGCAGGGCGGCAAAAACTATAACCCACCCGACCCGCTGGATTTACCACCTTATTGTTTCCGGCCATCGGTGTTGGTGCAGCAGATTTTTAGCCTGCTGAAGCAGAGCCCCACCGGCAGCATTCGCCTGGCAGATGTGCGTCGAATTGCTCCGGCGGAGGTAACGAGCGAGGCAATCGGGCAAATTGTGTCCGAATTAACGTGGACAGATTATTTGCAGGCGGGACGAATGGGGGAGTGGCGACCTGGGGAAAAGCTGCAAGAGTTGATTGACCGGCACGAGATATATAGCAACATTGGCATGGATGTATTGCCAGCATTTGCTATAGACGCCTTCACTGGCAAAACCATCGGGCAGACAGAACGGAGTTATAAAAAAGGGACGATTCTGCTCCTCGGCGGCAAACCAATGCAAGTTGTCTGGCAAGACCAAAACCGTTTCGGCCTGGCCCCTACCACCAGCCACGTCCAACCCGACGACATCCTGCGTTTTCAAAAATCATACGCCGCCATTCCTTTCTTCATCACGCAAATCGTCGCCGATTTGCTCGGTATTCCTCCCCACTATCTGGTTACCCTGGCGGCTACTGAAGGGATGTGGGTATTCCATTTTTGGGGCACCATCTGGGGCACGCTGCTGGCCGACATCCTGCTGCTAAACGGCTTACCCGCCGAACACGTCAATGAGTACGCCATTTTTCTGCGGCACCCGCTGGCACAGCTTCCCCCCTGGTCAGACCAGATAGCGCAGCAAGCCGCCCGCAGCGCGGCAGCGCAGTTCGTTGAGCGTCTGGAAATGGGGCGCTTTCATGGATTACTGCCGGCAAACATAGCCCAATCCACCATCACCCAATTGCTGCACGTGCAGCGACTGGCTCAAGTTTATCGGACAGCCAGGTTGACCACCATGCCGGCCATTGACGAACAACTGCACCTGCTGCTGTAAGTCGCCGGCTGTCTTAACCGCCAATCGCGCGCAAGACGAGAAAAAAGAGACAGATACCCAGCAGCCCCAACGCCAGGCCAGCGGCGGCGGAGGCGTGGGAACGGCCTTTGCCAAACAGGCCGGCTACGCCCAACCCAAAACCCAGTAAACCCAGGAAGGCGCTGGTCGCCCCACAAACGTACAGCGGCACAGCCAGCACTCCCAACCAACCCTGACGCGCCCCCACGACAGCGCACAACCCGGCGCTAAAAACAAGCGCGGCAGAAGCGATGCCCAAACGCAGGCTGGTATCGCCCAACACGTTAGGCTGCGTAGAAGGGGGTTGGTCGTTCATAGGCAAATTCTACCATCCCGGCAAAAGCTTCGACAAACGAGGATAGCCCTATTGTCTCGATAGGCCCTGCCATCTCAATAGGCATCATCAAACGGTAGCGAGCCTGTCTGATCGATCCCGAATGCCGGTTCCTCCGACCAGACCCAGGTCCTCCGCCAGCGCCCGCGCGGCCAGCCACAGCGACAGCGCCTGCTCTCGCTTCCCATCTGCTGCGGCCTGGCGCGACCAGGCCACCAGCGTGTGCATTTGCTCCCCTTTCATGCCAAACTTGCGTTCAATTTGCAGCGCCTGCCGGAAACAGGCAGCTGCCGGCAGCAGTTCGCCCGCCAGTTCCACCATTTCTGGCGGGGCGGACAGCGACTGATCTGCCCCTAACACAGTTCCCAGAGTGCGCCAGGTTAACGCCTGATAAACGTGCTGCTCTGCCTTTATCTGCCGGCACAAGGCCAGCGCCTTGACGGCCCATGCCAGCGCCTGCGCGCCATCGTCCTGCGCCTGACACGCCTGCGCCATAAACAGGTAGGTCATGATTAACAGCGGCTGCCATTGTCCACGCCATTCCACCACTAACTCCAACACCTGTTGTAAGCGAGCAGTCGCTGCCGCCGGCTCGCCCAGCGCCGCCTCCATGCCCCCCAGATAACACAGCGCCTGTACCACCGATTGTTCGTCCCCTAAAGACTGGGCCAGTTCTAATGCCTGTGCAAACAAATCACGCGCCCGCGCATACTGGCGACAGCCTGCCGCCACCCGCCCCAGACTATAAACGGCCAGCACTTCATGGCCGGCGTAATCTTGCGGCCCCACTGCCGCCATCGTGGCCTGGAAGGCCTGTTCTGCCTGGCGATAACTGCCCAGGTAAAAATAAATGCCTCCCAGCAGCAATTGGTTGTAGAGATACCCTTCACGGTAGCCCAGTTCATCGAATACCGTCTGTGAGGTCAGCGACATGGCTTCGGCGGCCTGATAATCCCCCATCAGATAGGCCGTGTGCGCCCGTTCTCCCCACATGACGCCCGCTTCCAGGCGATTCCCATGCGCGGCAAATAACTGCTGCGCTTCCATCTCGTATGCCTGCGCCTGAGCCAGTTCCCCCAGACTCCGATAGAGGCGCGCCAGAGATTTAAAGCAGCGGGCGCGCGCGTCTGGATCGTGCAGTTGCGTGTTGAGAGCCAGCACTTGCTGCCCCAACTGCGCTGCTTCGGCATACTGCCCCAAATTGGCAGACACCAGGCCAATTTGCAGCAAGGCGGTGCATTGTTCGGCGGTGGCCTGGGCGGTGCGCGCCAGATGTTCCGCTCGCCGCGCCAGCACCATCTGTTTTTTGATATCTCCCTGGCGGCGGCTCATGTCCGCCAGCCGCAGCCACATGCGCGCCTGCTGCTCCAGATCGCCCAGCGTGGCGGCCAGGTGCGCTGCCTGTTCATAGGCTGCCAGCGCCTGGGGCAAACGGGCCAGCCAGACGTTCATGTCCCCCAGAGCGGTGTATAACGACAGGCGCTGTGACATAAATTCGGGGGTGTCGGGTAAGAATTCAAGGGTCTTTTGCAGGTAGTTGGTCGCCGTTTCCATGGCATAGATGGCGGTAGCATATTCGGCGGCGCGGCTGTACCATTCCGCTGCCGGCAGCAGTTCGCCTGCCTGTTCCCAATGTGCGGCGACGGTGCCGGCATATTCCGCCAACCGGTCTGGGTAAGCCGCCGCCACGACCTGGGCTATCTGGCGGTGCAACTGCCGCCGCCTGGTGGGCGGCATGGCTGCCAGCACGCCCTCACGAAGTTTGTCATGGGCAAACTGCCATCGCCCGTCTTGTATTTGCAGCACAGTTGCATTGGCGCAGCGTGTCAGCCAATGTTCCACAACATCCCTGGTCTGACCGTCAGGCAAGGGAGTGGCGGCAACGAAGGCTGCCATGACCGGCAAATCCAGCGCCCGCCCGGCGACAGCGGCAGCTTCTAGCAGCGGCTGGTCCGCCGGCTGGATGCGCGCCAGACGGCGCTGCACTACTTGCTGTAAGCCGCCGGGGAGAATGCCGGCAGGCAAACCCACCTTATCCACTTGCTGCAACTGCCCGGCTGTCTCCGCCAGTTCGCGCACAATTTCAATCAGAAAGAAGACGTTGCCTTCTGTTTCACGCTGCAAGAAGCGTACCAACTGGCGGTCGCGACCGGCGCGCCCCAGCATGGCCGCGCTCAGGTGGGCAATATGCTCGCGAGACAGGCGGCGCAGTATCAGGGGCTGCGCCTGGGGCAGAGATGCCGGCAGTTCTGGCTTTTCATCATCCCGATAATTAGCCAGCAGCAACAAAGGCAGTTCAGGGGCCAGGGAAGTGAGCCAGGCCAATAAGGCCATACTTTCGGGGTGAGCCCACTGTAAATCTTCCAAAACCAGCAGCAACGGGCGGCTGCCGGCAATACGCCCCACGACCTCCTTTACTACCGTAAACAAGCGCGCTTGCGCTGCCGGCAGTTCCAGCGGCGGCGCATCGGGCACAGGCCGCCCCAGCAGTTGGGCCATGTCCGGCACAATCACTTTCAAGACGGATGCTTCCAGATCGCTGAGGTCTGTCAGCAGCGCCAGCCAGCGTCCTACAGACTGCCACATGGTGTACAGGCCACCGCTGTCGCTAACCGCCTGCCCCCGCAGCGCCAATGCCCCCGCCACCAGCGCCCGAATACGCACTTCGTCTGCCAGCCGTGATTTGCCCACCCCGCTTTCGCCGCCAATCAGCCAGGCGCTACCCTGTCCCTGCTGCGCCGCATTCCAGGCTTGCAGCAAGACGGCTGTTTCTACCTCCCGCCCAACAAAAGGGGCCGCCTGTAAAAAGCTCTCGCGGCTGGCAGCCGTCTCCACCGGAAACGCCAGCCCCGCCGCTTCATTTAGCGCCGCGATCACCGCGTCCGCATCCCTATAACGGTCTGCAGGCGCTTTCGCCAGCAAACGCCCTACCAACGCCTGCAGCCGCTCGTTCAACGCCGCCTCGCCGACCTGAATCTGGCTCAGGTCTGGTAAACGGTTGACAATTTGGGATACCAATGTCGCAGTGCGGTGTCGGGCAAAAGGTCGCCGCCCCACCAGCAGTTCATACGCCATGACGCCCACGGCGTATAGATCCGCCGCTGGCGTGGGCGTTCCCCCTTGCAGCAATTCCGGAGCCGTATAGGAAATCGTGCCGCCAGGCTGTCCCCCTTCACCGCTGGAAACAGAAAGGCCAAAATCCAACACCTTAACGCCTGCACCAGGCGTACAGAGAACGTTAGCAGGCTTCAAATCCCGATGGATAATGCCCCGTCTATGCAAGTAAATCAAGGCTTGCAGCAGTTGGGCTAACAGCGCCAGCCGCTGCTGCCAGGGACGCCGTTGGCCGGCCTGGATGATGGTCTGCGCATCTGCCAGCCACTCCATCGTAAAATACGGCTGGTGCTGCTCATCAAAGCCATAATCCAGGACGCTGACAATATGCGGATGGCGCAGACCGGCCAGATATTGAAATTCGCGCGTCAAGGCCAGGTTAAAATCGGCCAATACAGCCTCGGTGCCAAAACGCAAACGGTGCGCGTCAATGGTGACCTGCTTCAAGGCCACCATTTGCCCGGTGAGGCGATCGTAGGCGCGATGGACCGTCCCCATTCCGCCCCGCCCCACCTCAACCTCCAGGCGGTAGCGGCGGCCAATCAGGATAGGCGCGGATGTGCGTTCGGGAAAGGTTTCGGTGAGCATTCTCCTTCATTCTATCATAGAAACACGCTATAATCCTGTTATGAGCTTTACACCGCCGGAACATATTCAACAAATTCTGGACAATCTGCCCGCAATTCCTGGCGTTTATTTGCACAAGGACAGGCAGGGCAAAATCATCTACGTGGGTAAATCGGTCAACCTGCGGCAGCGCGTCCGTTCCTACTTCCAGAGCAGTGTTGATAATCCTAAAACACAACGGCTGCGGCGAGATATTGTGGATATCGAGATCATCACCACAGACAGTGAACTGGAAGCGCTGCTGCTGGAAATGACACTGATTAAGAAGCATCGCCCCCACTACAACGCTCTCCTTAAAGACGATAAGCGGTATCCCTACATTAAGGTGCACTGGCAAGACCCATACCCCAAAGTGACGGTCACGCGGCGGATGCTGCGCGATGGCGGGCGCTACTTTGGTCCCTACACGTCAGTCTGGGCCGTGCAACAAACGTTGGAAATGCTGCGCCGCATTTTTCCCTACCTCACTTGCGACCGCAACATTACCGGACAGGATGAGCGCGCTTGTCTGTACTATGACATCAAGCTGTGCAATGGGCCCTGTATTGGCGCCGTGAATCAGGCAGCGTATCGCCATATGATTCAGCAGTTGATGGATTTCCTGAATGGACGGTCGGAACATATCGCCAGGGACGTGGAAAAAAAGATGACGGCGGCGGCGGAAGACCTGGACTTTGAAAAGGCGGCGCTGTACCGCGACCAGTTAAAAGCCATTCAGCAGGTGGTGGCTAAACAAAAAGTCATTGCCGCCGCCAATACCGATCAGGATGTGGTGGCCTTTGCCCGCGAACAGGGCGACGCCTGCGTGCAGATATTCTTTATCCGGCACGGCAAACTCATTGGGCGCGAATATTTTCTGCTGGAAGGCACAGACGGGGACGCTGATGGCGATATTCTGCACGATTTCTTGACGCAGTTTTACGATGAGGCCGCTCACGTGCCCAAAGAAGTGCTGCTGCCCAATGAAGTAGATGAGGCGCGGATTATCGAACAATGGCTGCGGCAAAAACGGGGCACGAAGGTGTCTATTCAAGTGCCGCAGCGGGGCAAAAAGCGGGAACTGGTGGAAATGGCGGCTAAAAATGCCGGGGATACGCTGGCGACGCTGCGGCAGCAGTGGGCGGCGGATCGTTCCAAACATGTGCAGGCTATCGGCGAATTACAAGAGGCGCTCAAGCTGCCCACGCCCCCATCCCGCATTGAGTGTTATGACATCAGCCACACCCAGGGGAAATTTCCAGTTGGCTCCATGGTGGTATTTGTGCAAGGCGCGCCGCGCAAGAGCGACTACCGCCGCTTCAACGTGCAAACGGTGGGCAACGACGATTATGGGGCTATGAAAGAGGTGCTGACGCGCCGCTTCCAGCGGTACATGGATGCCAGCGCCGGCGAGCTGCATGACCCCAGCCAGATCGGGCAGCCGCGACAGGAAACAGCCTGGGCTATTTTGCCCGACCTGCTGATTGTAGATGGCGGCAAGGGGCAGTTAACGGTAGCCGGGGAAGTGTTGCAAGCGTTTGGACTGCAAGAGAGTGTGCCTGTGGTGGGGTTGGCGAAACAAGAAGAAGAGCTTTTCTTGCCAGGGCAATCCAGTTCTATTTATCTGTCGCGGCGGGCGCAGGCGTTGTATCTGGTGCAGCGCGTGCGCGACGAGGCGCATCGTTTTGCCAATGAAGGGCATCGCCAGCGACGGGGGAAGGCGGGGGTGGCTTCGATTCTGGACAGCATTCCGGGGGTAGGCCCCAAGCGGCGCAAACTGCTTTTGGAGCAGTTTGGCTCACTAGAAGATATTCGCCAGGCGACAGTAGAAGAGGTAGCCTCTGTGCCGGGTATTCCCTATGAAGTAGCGGCGGCGGTGAAAGCGAACCTGGCGTGAGGGGGCTGCCTAAATTGGCATTGATTTCAGACCGCCCCGGATTGCCACAGGGGCAGCAACTGGCTGCAAACGCTGGTTGGGCGTCGCTATCCCCCTTGTCGCAAAGGTTCTCACACGCCCTCAGCCGGTTACACCCACAATCTTGTTCAACTCCGTATAGGCTTTTGCCTCTGCTTCCGCGACACGATCAAAGCAGGCCGCAGCTTCCTTCAGGTCATTTCGGCAAATAGCCTCAGCCAGCTCTGGAATGGTTGCTATTGATTCGCGCAGCCGGCTGATGGCCACAGAAAAATCTAACCCGGCCAGTACCCCCGCTTCTTGTAGAAACGCGATATAAAGGTCCCGCCCAGCCGTGAGATGGTTTCCCTCCAGGTCTGGCGGAGAGTTCAGGTACTCGCGCACCTGTCGCAGGCACTTCGCGGCCACGTCCTCTCCCAACTCCTCTGGCCAGCGCCCAATTTCGCGCGCTACCTTCTTCATCGCTGGAATGCCCACCATACTGACAGGAGGATGCAGCATCGTTTGACACTCATCGGCAATAGCTTGCCGTATGAGCGCATCCGTCGGCGGAAGTTCCTGAGGAACGTCCAAGACAGCCAACCGGTTTCGTTTGCCCAGGCTCGGTACATTCACCTCCCAAGCCCACCGCAGTTCGTCCAGCGCGATGGCCTGAACGTCCTCGTTGTCGGTATCGTGAACGTAAGCCTTCCCGTCCTCGTAGCCTACCAACAACACAAAATGGATAGGGATGTGCCGTTTGTGATAGATGTCTTTGTAGAAGTGCAGATGGAACATATCCAGTGGCCCAAGCACTGGCGGCGTGCCCGCATCTACTGCCCCCCGCGCCTTTTCCCACGAAAACTTGAACGCCCGGTTTTCAATCTCGGTGATATTGGCGCCGAATAGCTCTGCCAAATATCTGTGCTGGCGGGGAGTGGCAATGCCCGTATAGACCTGGCGTGGTGGATCGGCTAAGTTGAACCGCAGATAGGCAAATCCGCCACCTTGCCCCAGCCCCCACAGAAACTCGTTTGACCAGTCTCGACCAGAACGCCACTGAACCAGGTCACGGATACCA
>CAZDSN010000027.1:0-15513 GCA_964507675.1 uncultured Ardenticatenaceae bacterium
CGTGACGCACTTTTTAACACCATTTTTTATAAGTGTGCCGCACCCAGTGTAGGACAATTTATACCCTAGATTACCACACTCGCCATCCCGTAACATCTTGATATTTGAGGATGGGCTGTTCTGTAAGCTCCAGTCGGACTTGAGATGGACATTTGCGACTTTCGTAAGCTTGCTCCAGTTGTGGAGAAAGTACCCTATCCAGAATGAGAAGAGAGGAGATATATATGTTTCAACGCCGTCGATCTATCAAGTGGCTGCTTATGTTGGCGCTCTTACTGAGCCTGATCATGGCGGCCTGCCAGCCGGGAGGAACCAACAACGAAGATGACAGTTCAAGTCAATTAGACACAACTGCGGCGCAGCCGACAGCCGCAGCAGAACCCACGGCTGCGCCAGCGCAGCCCCTGATTGTTCTGATTGACAACGATGAAGGCCCAATTACGCCCGCCAATTTCAACACCTTCATTGGTTTTTGGATGATTGGCTGGGTCTATGATCCCCTTTTCGCCCGCGCCCCTGACCTCACGCCCATCCCTGCCCTGGCGACTGAAGCCAGCCCCAGCGCCGATGGCCTGACCTGGAACGTGAAACTGCGCCAGGATGTGCAATGGCACGATGGGGAGCCGTTCACGGCGGATGACGTCGTTTTTAGCTACAACTTCCTCAAAGCGGCGGGGCGCGCTCCCAATCTGGGCGTAGTGGATACCGTTGTGGCTGCCGGGGATTATGAGGTAGTGATTACCCTGTCTCAACCTGCCCCCTTCTTCCTGGCGGAAGGTCTGGCTGGTTACTATATCCTGCCCGAACATATCTGGCGCGACCAGGAGCCAGTCAGTGGGGAACTAAGCCAGTTCCAGGGTCAGATTGGCACCGGGGCTTATAGGCTGGCAGAAATTGTGCCAGGTGAATCCTACACCTTTAAGGCCAATCCTGATTATTTCCGCGGCCAACCTGTCGTGGACAGTATCATTGCCAAAATTGTGAAAGATCGCACGCAGCAATTCAATCAACTGCGCACGGGCGCGGCTGCTGCGGTCCTGTCATCCGTACCGCCGGCCCAGGTAGAACAGTTGCAAGGCAGCAGCGACATTGCTTTGCTGCAAGGCTCTGACTTCTTCAACTACGTATTTTACACCAATGGTTCCCACCCGCCGTTCGACAAAGTTGAAGTGCGTCAGGCCATTGCTATGGCCATTAACGCCCAGGAACTGGTTGATCTGGTGATGTTGGGGCAAGGTGTGGTGCTGCCACTGAGCTGGTACCATCCAGAACTGCCGTGGGGAATCAATATTCCGCGTGAATTCAATCCAGAAGCAGCGCAAACCCTATTGGATGCTGCTGGTCTGGTGGATTCCGATGGGGATGGCATCCGCGAGTTTGACGGAGAACCTACTGATTATGAAGTGCTGTGCGATACCAACAACCCGGTCGAAGTGCGCTCTACCGAGCTAATTGTGGGGTGGCTGCGGGATGTGGGTATTGGCGCCAGCCAGAAATGCCTGGACATTGATACCTCCGTCACGCTGATCTGGCCTAACTTTGTGGCTGTGCCGAATCCAGAGTACGATATGGCTATCTGGGGTTGGTCCAGCGGGGTGCAGTTCCAGCGAGGCTTCTTGCGCGGCTTGCTGGATGGGGATTTCGGCGGCGTGGGCTGGGGCAACCTGACAGGCATTGCTGATCCGACGTTGGATGACCTGATGGCTGAATATGTATCTAATCCCGATCCGGCTCGCACTGAGGCGTTGAATGTGGCTATTCAACAGCGGCTGGCCGAGAATCTGCCCTGGATTCCACTCATGTCGCCAGGCGGCAACTTTGGCTATCGCCCGGCTGATTATGATGGTTGGGTATATATGCGGGGCACAGGTATCATGACGGTCTGGTCGTTTTTGCCGGCAGAAGCGTCACAACCTTAAACACACCCTGCCATCGCCTGATCGGTAGGAGATGAGGGATTGAGAGGTAGGGCGCTGCCCTATCTTTCAATCTCTCCTCTTTCCCTTGACTATACTCTCCTTGCCATGTACATCCCGTCACTGCCCTTGCTACGCCAGGCCGTCCATCCAGCCATCCTGGAAGCTGTGGCCAGGCCTATCAAGCACAGCAGTACGCCAGCCACTGTCTACCGTGTGCAGTTGACGTATGGGCGCGGGGCAGCCACCGCCCCCGCCCAACTCATCCTGAAGCGCATGGCGCCTGATTGGCCTGACGATGCACATGGTCACGAGCGTGAGGCCCGTTTTTACGCCACGCTCTGGCCCCAGTTGGAGCTGGGTGATTTTCATGTTTACTACGCTGGCCCAGAGCCAGGGAGCGCCTACCACCTGGTCATTATGGATGACCTGACTTTGACGCACGCCTTCCCGCCGCCTGCGCATACCTGGACACAGGTTGAAATAGAAGCGATTGTGCGCATTTATGCGCGCTTGCATGTGCGTGGAGCGGCAGCGCTGCCGGCAGCGGCGGCGCGGAACTGGTTATTGCCCCGCCATGAAACACGAGTGTGGGAAAATGCCGGCAATCTGCTGCGTCTGGCAGCCGACTTAAGCGATTGGGGTATCTGGCCCGCGCTGCCAGGTCTGGCGCGGCTGCTGCGCCAGACATTAGACCGCATGACAGAAAACACCCAACTGCCTGTCACCCTGCTGCATAACGACGTGTATCCGCCCAACATTGGTTTGCCCTGTCGTGACCAGGGTGACGCGGTGCTGCTAGATTGGGAGATGTTAGGCTGGGGATTGGCCGAAATGGACCTGGCCTTCATGTTTTTGCAGCCGTATAGCAGCCATCGCCATTTGCAGCGTCAGGCTGCTCTGGCCGCCTATTGGCAGGAACGCGCGCGGCTAGGCGACGCGACGCCACCGTTAGCGGAACGCCAGGCGCGACAGCAGTATGCGGACACATTGTGGGCGCTGTGGCTCACCCCGGTGGCTCACCGCATGGCGGCGGCGCCCTTTCCCCCTGGCTCCACGCCGCGCCACTATTGGGACGCCATGTTTCCCGTGCTGGGGGAGCGTCTATACACGCTGACCAACAATTCACCGGATTAAGCAAACTGGCAACGACGCGCTCCCTATGAAACCCGCTCCCTTTGCTCGCAATAGCCTGCTGCGCCGATTGTTTGAATATGGCCTTACCCTTTTCCTGGCTATCAGCCTGAACTTCTTGCTGCCGCGGGCGATGCCTGGCGATCCGTTAGCGTTAATTGCCGGCAATTCCGTGCGCCAAATGGGGGCAGAAAGGTTGGCAGAATTGCGGGCAGCCTATGGGTTAGATCGTCCCCTTTTAGAGCAATACCTGCTTTATCTGGGGCGGTTGGCGCAGGGGGACCTGGGCCAATCCTATCGTTACAGTGGCGGACGTACCGTCGTTGAGGTGCTGGCCGAACGGTTTGTATGGACCTTTGGTCTGGTGGTCATTAGTTTGGGTATAGCCAGCATAACCGGGTCGTTGTTGGGCGCCTGGGCGGCGTGGCGGCATGGCAGCCTGCGCGACCTGGGGCTGCTGACAATGTTGTTTACGCTGCGGTCTATGCCCCCATTCTGGTTAGCCATGATCCTTATCCCTATTTTCGCCGTCAATCTGCGCTGGCTGCCTGTGGGCGACTCTTACTCTTTTCCTCGACCTGAGGGCGCGGCTCGTGTGGCCGATGTTATTCGGCACGCGGTTCTGCCCGTGACGGTGCTAACCCTGGCGTACCTGCCGACAGCGTTTGCCATTATGCGGTCGGCCATGTTGAGTGAAGTGGGGGCTGACTACATTCAAGTGGCGCGGGCCAAAGGGGTGTCAGAGCGACGAGTGCTGTTCCACCACGCCCTCCGTAATGCGTTGTTACCTGTGATCACCCTGCTGGCGTTGGATTTCGGGCAAATGCTGGGCGGGGTGCTCTTAATTGAGACGGTGTTTAACTACCGCGGCCTGGGCACAATGATGTTTGAGGCGGTCAAGAGTCGGGATTATCCTCTGCTGCAAGGAGGCTTTCTCCTGTTTACGCTGGGGGTACTCACGATCAACCTGCTGACGGATCTCCTATATACACGGCTTGACCCACGGACACGGAGGCAGGCGTCATGAGTCAGCCGGTAGTAGTTGCCCTGGATCGCTCCGCAGGAGAACAGCAGAAACTACCGGCCAAGCCGCGCCTTTCGCGGCGTCTCTATCAGGCGGTGGGGGTCACGGGCGCGCTTATGCTGGCAGGACTGCTGCTGCTGGCTCTGTTTCCCCCTGTTTTTTCTCCTTATGATCCCACCAAGACGGTGGGTCGCCCTTTTCAGCCGCCCGGCGCGGCATTCTGGCTGGGCACTAACGATATTGGTCAGGACATTTTTAGCGAGTTAGTCTGGGGGACGCGCGCATCCCTCTTTACGGGCCTGGCGGTTAGCCTGATTTCCGTGACCGTGGGCAGCCTGGTGGGGCTGTACAGTGGCTATTTTCGCAATGGGATTAGCGCCCTGCTGCTGCGGATGGTTGATTTAACCCTGGTGCTACCCTTTCTGCCATTGGTCATCTTGCTGAGCGCCTATCTGGGGCCGAACCAGCGTAATGTGGTTCTCATTCTTAGCCTGGTGTCGTGGGCAACGCCCGCACGGTTGATTCGGTCGCGGGTGCTGAGCGTGCTCAATCGTCCTTACATTGAAGCGTCGCAAGCGCTGGGATGCAGCGATGGACGCATCCTGTTTGCTCATATCTGGCCCGCCGTCCAATCCCTGGCCCTGGTGCAAATAGTCATGGTCACCGGCGCCAGTATTCTGGCTGAGGCCAGTCTCAGCTTTTTGGGACTGGGCGATCCCTCTGCCAAGAGTTGGGGCAGCACGCTTTATTTTGCCCAGGTCAGCGGTGTTTTCCTGAGCGATGCCTGGTTATGGTGGGTGCTGCCCACAGGTTTGTTGATAACGTTGTCTGTGTTGAGCCTGGTGCTGGTGGCGTATTTGCTGGAGCAGCGGCTGGAACCGAAACTGCGGGCATGAGATGCCCCTATCTGGAGGAAGCGAAATGCGCTTTGGTTTACGCAACGTGTCATTTGTTTATCCAAAGGGCGGATCATCTTTGTGGCAAAATGTGGCGGCGCACGCTCGACAGGCTGAGGCGGATGGGTTTGCGACCTTTTGGGTAATGGATCATTTCCAGCAACTGCCGGCGCATGGCCCGCTGGATGAACCGTTTATGGATGCCTGGACGGTTTTGCCGGCATTGGCTGCCGTCACCCGGCATATTCGTTTAGGCGTCATGGTCAGCCCGGTGGGGTATCGCAACCCTGCCTTGCTGGCCCGCATGGTCAGCACGATAGACCATATCAGCCAGGGGCGCTTTCACTTTGGCTTTGGCGCGGGCGGCTATGCCCCAGAATATCGCCAATATGGCTTCGAGTTTGTGTCCAAACCCGCTATTCGCCTGGCGCAGATGGAAGAGGCGCTGCGGTTGATGATGGCTATGTGGACGCAGCCGCGCACTACCTTCCGCGGTCAATTCTTCCAGGTGGAAGATGCCATTCTGGAACCGAAACCGCTGCAAAAACCATACCCACCCATTCTGATTGGCGGTGTGGGCCCTCAGATCACCCTGCGAATTCTGGCGGAACTGGGTGATGCCTGCAATTTATGGGGTCCCCCTGCCGAGTTTCGCCGTGAACGGGCTGTATTGCAGCGTCACTGCCAGCGGATTGGTCGCGATGAAGCCACCATTGAGAAGACAACGTACGATCTGGTGGTTTGTGCGCCAACTGAAAAAGAGGTGCAGGCGGCTGTAGCGCGGTTGCTGCCCCATGGCCACGAACCATGGATGACGTTAGTAGGCACGCCCGCCCGGTTAGTAGACCTGGTAGGGCAGTATGCTGACGCAGGCGCGGATCAATTGTGTCTCGATTTTGCCGGCAATGATCCCGAATCATACGCCCTGTTTGTAACGGAGGTCATGCCCCATTTCCATGTCCCTGTTTGATGCCCCTGGGAGAAAATTTATGGATCAGCCTGCCCCCGCTACCTCTCTGAATACCGAAGAAGCTCTATTGTGGGCGTGCGCGCGCAATTGGCGGCAGCCCCTGCCCCCCACAAATCTGGCCAATGTCAATTGGGAGCGACTGGTAGCGCTGTCTTTGCAAAATCGCATGCCCACGATTTTACATGCCTACCTGGAGAATGCCGGCCTCCTTTCGCAGTTGCCCGCCAGCGCCGCCCAACCCTTGCAGCGTGCGGTGGATCGCTTCCGGTATAACGCCCGCCATTTGGGTCACGACCTGGCTCAATATTTACGTTTCGCCGCCCTGCAGCAGCAACCAGTCGTTGTTCTCAAAGGATTATGGCTATCGCTGAATGTGTACGGTCAGGCATACATGCGGCCTGGGGGTGACATTGATCTGCTGCTCCGCCGGACCGACATCCCCGCCTGCTTGCGCATCTTGGAGACGCAGATGGGGTACGGCGGCTGGTGGCGGCCCCTACTGGATGACCGTTATTACGCGCGGCATCACCTTCATCAGCAGCGGTGTAATCACGATCGTTCCATCTGGATCGAGCCTCACTGGTTGTTTGACCACCCTTACACACTGCTCACGATTGATTATGATGCCCTGATGGCGCGCACGCGGCCCGCCGAACTGTTGGGCCAGCCCATTCGCGAAATGGCGCCCGCCGATCTGCTCATCAGTCTGGCTATCCATCTGGTTAAACACGCTGTTTATCTCCCTGCAGTGCTGACCCGCCCCGATTTGACCCGCGTCATTCTGGCAGATGGCATGTTGGTCTATTTTGTAGATGTAGCGGAAGTGCTCAAACAGTATCAGGCTGTGATTGATTGGTCGCTGACGGTGGAACTGGCGCGGCAGGGAGGTGTGGTGGATACCCTGGGCGCAGTGTTGCAGGTATGCCAGGCGTACCTGGACGCCCCCGTCCCTGAAAGCGTGTTGACAGCGTTAGCAGTCACCGGGCCAGAGCGAATGACGCGGAGAGTGATGAACCGGCTGGCTGATTTTCAGGTGACCACATATCAGGGCCATCCCCCTAATAAGTTATGGGCGTTCCTGCTGGGGTACAATGAGTCAATCGTTTTCCGCCCGATTCGCCTGTTAGACCTGCTGCATTACGTCTGGCCTGATAGGGATTTTTTGCGCCGGCGGTATGGACGGGATGGCATCCTGGCGCGTCTGGGGCATTTGCTGCGGGCGCTGGGGCAGTATGGGCGCGTTGGCGTTGATACAGTGTACTTTACCTGGCGACGGCGGCAGGAAGTGAAGGCATTGGAGCGACAGGGGTTTGTCTGGCCCACCCCGCCTGCCCAGGTGTGATCCGGGATTGTATTCAGGGGGCGGCGGCAGCCAGCGGTAAATACGCAGCAGCGGCAGCCAAAAGCAGTGTTACGGTTACCCACTGTGGCGAGCCTGTGCCTTGATCGCCCGTCACTTGCAGCGCTGCCTGGTAAACGCCCGGCGTTAATCCGCTGGCATCCACGGTCACCCTCACCGTATCTGGCGCATCGGCAGTGACCGTACCACTGGTGGGCGTAAAGCTCAACCAGGGCGGTGGATTTTCCACTGTAATGTCCCAGTTGATTTCGCCCACATTCCAGTTGAACACAGTCAAAGTATGGCTGAGCAGAGTGGGGCCGCTCCCGGCCAGGAATTGCAGCACAGCAGGCGCGATGCCTAAACGAGGCGATGGCGGCGCGGTCATTTCCAAATGGGTTAACTCATGGTCCAGGTGGTTGCGCCCGCTCCAGGTGAGACGCACCAGCGGTCCGCCATCGTCCATAATTGTCATCAATCCAAACTGACCGCTGCCAGGGAACTGACCATCGCTATAATCATTGTCTGGCAGCCAGGACGAATTGGGGCGATCTAGCGCCGCCGCTTGCATAATGGGAAACCCGCGCAGACCGTTGCTGCCATACAAATTGTTGCGACCATCATCAATGGCCACCATGTGGACGTCACCGCTTAACATGAAAAGGCTGTGAATGCCGTGGTTGGCTATAAAATCAGCCAGTTCTTGTCGTTCCGTGGTGTAGCCTGCCCAGTTGTCGTCGCCAGAACCCGGCGGATCGGCTAACCAGGGAGATGTACTGACCCAGATGATGACCGGGTAGACGCCATTGGCGTTCAGCAGTTCCTGCTTGAACCACGTTTTTTGGGCAGCGCCCATCATCGTTTTGGCGGCATTGTCGGGCGCGATCTTGGGCGTACGCTCGGAGCGCGTGTCTGTAAGGATAAACCGGACGCGGCCAATCGTGAATGCCTGATAAATGGGCACGTCGCCGCTGCCCGCTACCAACGGATAATGAGGTACATACTCCTGGTAGGTGAGGCGGGCGGCCAGACGACCGGGGGCAGTGGCGTCACTATCATTCGGTCCGTAATCGTGGTCGTCCCACATATAGGCAATGGGCACAACCCGATACAGCGCCGCCTGAGCAGGCGCAGCCAGGACGGCGTCAAACGCCTGGCGATAACGGTGGCGATCGTTGCTGTCAATGTCAGCATAATGCAGATCGCCCGTATGCAAGAAGAAAAGTGGCTGGTATTGGCGAATGGTATTAAAGACAGGGTGGCTGGATGCGGTGATGGCGCAGGCCGAGAAAGCCACAGTAAAAGAAAACGGTCCGGCGGCAGGTGTGTGGAACTCACCTGTGTTGATGGTATCTGGCAGGCCATCTGCTTCTATGGCATAGTAGTAGCGCGTGTCAGCCTGTAAACCATCTATAGCCAGACTGACCATGCGATTATTTTCGTTCAGGTTAGCAGATTGGTAGGCGGAGTAGCGCGGCTGGCTGAAATCTGGCTGCTGGCTGACTATCAAACGCACGGTAGCGCTGTCGTGGTCAATGCGGGCGTTGACGCGGCCTGAATCTGGCGTGATGGCGCCTGACCAGAGGGTCAGGACAAAATGATTACTTGCCGTGGTTGGCCGTAGTTTGAGCCAACGTCGGAGCAACCAGGCGGCGCTCGTTTGCCACGCAACGGCGAGAAAGGTGCGACGAGAGATGAGTTTATTCACGTTTGTTCCTTTTTGTCACCTGACCTTACAGTGTCCAACTCTACCGCTACCTGGATTATCTGCTTAATCTGTCAATGCTCAAGTGGGCGACGACTAACCTGAGAAACAAGGATCTTGCTGATGAATTTGCACAATAGTTGGTTGGGCAGGCGGATGCGTCTGCCCTGGCCCCGCCGCCTGTCGCCCACTGCCTGGCAAATGGGGCTGCTCTTTGGCGTGGACATGATCACCAACGTAGCTGATTACGCCTTTCACATTTATTTGGGATGGGCGCTGTTGCCGGGTGACTTTGCGGTGGTGCAGACAATGAACGCCGTTTTTATGGTAGTGATGACGGCTTTTGGCGTCATGCAGCCAGTTGTGGCTCGCTTTACTGTGGAGGCGGCGGCTCATTCAACCATGCCGGCCGGTCGCTGGATGGACGCCGGACGAGCAGGGGCGGTATTTCAGCTTTATTTTAGACAAAGTCTGGCGCTGGGCGGTGGGTTGGGACTGTTAGCCTGGTGGGGACGGGGCGCGCTGGCGACATGGCTGAATGTGCCTGTTTCGGTGGTAGTGTTGGGGGCGTTCATGTTAGCGTTGGCGCTGACTCGTCCGGTGGTAGCCGGAATGCTGCAAGGTCAACAGCGATTCGCCGCCTTTGGGGCGGTGCGTACCAGTTATGCCCTGTCCCGCCTGGCATTGGCGCCGCTGCTGATTGGTTTGTTGATGCCGGGGGCGGCCGGCGGCGTGGCGGCGATGTTGTGGGGATCGCTGCTGGCGTTGGTGGTGGGATTAATTTTGCTGGGCGGCGCAGTATGGCGGCGCGGGCCTCGCTTGCCAGCAGAGCTGGTTTGGGCTGGCTGGCGGCTATCGCTGGCCGCTCTATTGGGGTATCTGGCGTATATGGGGCTGCTGAATCTGGATTTGATCTGGGTAAACCGGGTGTTTGTGGCGGAGGATGCCGGCAGCTATGCCACGGCGGTGGTGCTGCGGCGGATATTATCCGTGCTGCCAGGGGCCGTCCTCGTCATTTTATACCCCAGATTAGTCGCTGCGTTGGCGCAGCGGCGGCTGCCTGACCGTTTACTTTTGAAAGCGGCGGCGGTGGTTCTTGTTGCCAATCTGGTTGTGACCATTGTCTATTTCGCTTTTGGCCCGGTGATCGTGCGGCTTATGTTTGGGGTCAACTATGCCATGGCCGCACCGCTGTTAGGTTGGATGGGTGTCGCTGTGCTGGGCTACAGCCTGGCGTCAATCTGGCTTAACCTCTTCCTGGCTTCTCGCCCATGGCCGTTTGTAGGGCTGTTGGCGCTGCTGCTGGGCGCTCAGTGGTGGTTGCTGTCGCTTTACCAGCAAAGCTTGCTGCAAGTGACGTTTGTTTTTGTGGCGACCGGTTGGCTGGCTGCGCTCGGTGGATTGGGATTGTATCTTGCCTGGCTGCGCCCGTGGCTGGCGCAACGACCAGGCATCATGATTGACAGCCTGGCTGTTCGCTAGTATGCTGTGGTTATCTCCTGGTTTCCTACAACTTCCAATCAAATGAGGAGTTCATCATGAATTGGGATGACGAAGACTACAAGGTTTACAAAGTGGTGGTGAACCACGAAGAGCAGTATTCTATCTGGCCAGTAGATAAAGAAAACCCATCGGGCTGGCGAGATGCCGGCAAACAGGGCCAGAAAGCAGAATGCCTGGAGTACATCGAAGAAGTCTGGACAGACATGCGCCCCTTAAGTTTGCGCCAGAAAATGGAGTAGACTGCCCCAAAGGATTGACACCATGAAGAAAATGAGCCGCGCCGAATGTCTACAATTCGTGCGCCAGGCAAGTCCAGCCCACACGGGAAAACTGGCAACCGTTCGCGCCGATGGCCGGCCGCACGTGGCGCCCATCTGGTATGAGGTGGATGGGGACGAACTGGTTTTTATGACCTGGCACGAATCGGTAAAGGCGACCAACATGCGGCGCGATCCGCGCGTTTGCCTGTGCGTGGACGATGAGACACCCCCGTTTAGTTTTGTGCAGGTAGAAGGGGTGGTGGCAATTGAGGATCAGGCTGTTGACCTGCATTATTGGGCGACGCGCATTGGCGGCAAGTACATGGGCGCGGAGCAGGCTGAGGCGTATGGAGCGCGCAATGGCGTCCCTGGCGAACTGCTGGTGCGGCTGAAGCCGACGAAGTGGGTTGGTTTCCAGGAAGTGGCCGCCTAGTAACCGCCTGCTTCTTCCCAAACAGAACGATAAGCGCCCACCTGTTCCAGGTAGGTTAACAGCCGCTGGTAGAAGGGGTGGTGACCAATCGTGGCGCTGTCGCCGATGAGAATCAGCTTGCGGCGGGCGCGGGTCAGGGCCACGTTCATGCGGCGCACATCGGCCAGAAAACCAATATCGCCGTGCACGTTGGCGCGCACCAGCGACACGATGATTACTTCTTTTTCGCGCCCTTGAAAGCCATCTACGGAGTTAATTTCTAATTCGGGCAGCGGCAACATCTCCAACAGCAGGCGTACCTGAGCGCTGTAAGGCGTGATGATGCCGATGTCGGCGGGGGATACATGGGCATCAATCAAGCTGGCGACCTGGCGACAGACTAATTCTGCTTCCTGTGGATTCAGGCGGCTGTCGCCGTCTGGTTCGGCCAATTCATCATAATTGGCCCCGGCTGTGTCAATGAACGTAAGGGGCGTGCGCGTCAGATCAAGGGGCGTTACCTGGGGCATATCGGCCAACAGGTGGCTGGCGACGCTGGGGTGCGCCGTGAGCGTGCCTGCGTAAAACTCGGCGGAAGCGAAATCCATAATAGTCTGGTGCATACGATATTGCACCGTAAGTTGTCGTGATAGCGGCGGGGTGTGCTGCGTTGCATGACGCATCATGAGACGTTCCATCAGGCTGATGCCTAATCCCTGTCGCGCTGCCTCGGGCGAGATGACGGTGGGCGGAAGCTGGCAAGGGTCCCCCGCCAGCACCAGGCGATCGCACCACAAAGTGGGCAGCCACGAACCCGCTTCGGTGGCCTGACTGGCCTCGTCAATGACGCCCAGATCAAAATGACGCCGCCCCAAGAGGGAATAATCCAGACCCGTCAGGGTGGCGCAGACAATGTCCATGCTGTCCAGAATGTGGGCCACGGCGGCATTTTCTAGCTGGCGGGCTTCGCGCAGCATGTCCCGCGCTTCCTGACGCGCTGCCTGTTTTGCGCCTGGCGCCGGGCGGGCTCGTGTGTGACGATCTGCCTGGCGGAACAAGACGTGCGCGTCTCGCCGCAGTTTCTCAGCCAGATGCACGTCAGGATGGGTTTCGGCTAACAGGTCGAGGGTATGGTTACGCAATGCCGGCATCACCCGCGCCGGATGTCCCAATCGCACCACTTTTTCGCCTGCTGCCAACAGTCGCTCAAACAGATTGTCTACGCCCAGGTTGCTGGGCGCGCACGCCAGTACCCGCTGCCCCCGGCGCACGGCCTGGCGGATCAGTTCGACCACTGCCGTCGTTTTGCCCGTCCCTGGGGGGCCATGAATGATACCCACATCCTCAACCGTGAGAGCAAAGCGCACCGCCGCCTGTTGCGAATTATCCAGATTTTCATTGAAGGGAATCAGCGGCTCCTCTCGATTCCAATCTGGTTCCAGTTCACCCAGCAGCACCCGCCGCCAGCGCCCCAACCGTCCCCGGTCTGCTTGCTGCGCCTGCTGTAAGGCGGCGCGCTGTCGCTGCCGCGCGATCTCATCGTGCGCCGCATCCAGCCGCCAACTGAGTTGTTCTTCATCGGGCCAATCTACCAAAGCCACCTGGATGGCGTCCCGATTTCGCTGGCTGACAATGCCGCGCTGAGCGATGTTGGGATCAGCCTCGCTGCTGAGCAGGACAGGCGTGCCTATGTCCAGCAGGTTCCAGGGTAACGGCTGTGTCTGGTTGCGTTTGCCCAGCGTGACCAGGATGCGTCCGCCCAGGCCGGCGCTCTCCGCCCGGATAGCCAGCCGTACCAGGGTGTGCCCGCTGCGTTCAGGGTCGGCAGCATCTCGCGCCCGCTGCGCCAGAAAAGCCTGCTGCTCTGCGGCTGCTTCCAAATCGAGCAGAGACAGCAGGCGTTGAAAATGCTCTTCATGAGGGGTCATGCGCTGGATGATAGCGTGGCTTCCCGGCGAATACCGGCATTCAAGGCAACACCTCCAACTGCGCGCTGGCGGAACGTCCCCAGATGGCCGGATTGTACATCCCTTCGGCGTAGGCGGGCATGGCTACGAAACTGCCGGCATGGGTCGCCCGCGCAAAGTAAGAGAAAGTGTGCGTGCCTTTGGGGCTTTCCGTGATGAAGAAGGTCACGCGGTCGCCGCGCACCTCTTTGTGGTTATAACCGCGCTGCCGCCAGGCATACCGGCTGGATTCCCCTGCCAGGACTGCTTCTGCCTGGTAGCTGCTGTTTTCCAGCCCTTCATTTAACGCTTCCAGGCCGCCGGGCAGATTGTCTTCGACAATGACGTATAGACTGCGGTCGGGCATGGTGACGCGCACGTCTACGCGCACCAACTGACCAGCGGTCACACTTTGCAGGGGCTGGTTGGTGGCCGGGTCGCGGTAGCTGCGTTCGATCAGCACGTCGCCAGCGGCAGCGATATTCGCCTGGGCCAGGTAAACGCGGTTGCTAACAACATAGTAGAGGGGAGCGCTGCCGCTGTAGATCAGACGCAGGTTGTTAGCGCCGGGCAGCATGTCGCTGGCAGGCAGGGACAGGCTCGTCACCGGGTTGTTTTGGTCCAACGCGCCGCTCATATAAGTGCGACCATTCAGTTCCACGGAAACCGTGTTTTCGCCTTCACTCGTGAGCAGCCCCAATAAGTGATCCGTCAGAGCCAGGATAGTAAAGGCGGTTTCGTTGGTTGTGCCCCAACCATCCAACTGCCGCTGCGACATCAGCCAGCGCACTACATCTGGCTCAGCGTCTGAGCCTGGCATGATTTGCACCAGTGCGCTCAATACCAGGGCTGTGCTGCGGGTGGTGGAGGCCATCGTTTTTTGGTGGTAATAACCATCCAGGCGGCCTTCATCCCAGAAAATGCCTCCATCTTCCAGATGGGTGGCCTGGGATAACAAGGCGCCTACCAGTTGGCGCGCTTCGGCGGTCAGCCCTAATTCGTGCAGGGTTAGCGCCAATGCTGCCCGGCTGAAAGCGTCTAACACCGCCTCTTGCTGCAGCAGATCACGGGCGGCGGCGGTGGTAGCCCGGCCGCTGCCAGACAGGCTGTAGAGGGCAAAGGCGCGTGTGCGCAGATCCATTTCGGACAGGCGGGGGAATAACCAATCTGCGCCGCGCTGCAAGACGCCGGCGTCAATCGGATAACCGGCCTCGGCCATGACGTGCAGGCCGAAGAGAACCCAGGCCGTTTGATAATCGTCGCTGTCGTCTTGATACCACCAGCCCCAGCCGCCATCGTCATGTTGGAAGCCGTATAACCGCTGCACGCTGGCATCAATCTTACTTTCCAGGTCGCTGCCTGTCAGCAGGTCGCTGCGTCCCAGTTGAGCAAAGGCGCGGGCAACAACGGCATTAGGCAGCGCCCTGCTCATGGTTTGTTCGACGCAGCCATAAGGAAAGCCGGTCAGATAGTCCAACCCGGAGAGGATGGAGCCAGCAATAGAACGGCTTAGCTCCATGGTGACGTGGCTGACTTCGGGGAGGGCGGCTGCCGGCATTTCTACCACCGTTTCCCACATGCCTGTGAAATCCCCAATGTACGTGGTTACGTCGGGGACCGACAGTGGATTGATAGTTAACGGAAGCTGCACCGCATCTGCCTCTGTGCCGTCTGCATAACGCGCCCAGACCGTGATGGCCGCCTCACCTGCTTTGTCAGCCTGTACAGGCCAGCCGACCAGCTTTAGTTCGTCTGGTTGCAGCGTGATCGTCTGGGTGATGTCGCCCACGATGGACAGGGGGGAGGGGCGTTCGGCGCCGCTGGTTACGGTTGAACCTGTATGGATGAAGAGGGACAGCGTCTGCGGTTGGTCCGTCAAGTTTTGCACAACGGCCGAGATATGGGCCGTGTCGCCAGCGGTGAGGGCGCGCGGCAGGATGGGGCGCACGACCACCGGCTGGGTGACGGTGATGTTAGCCACCGTCTCGCCAACCTGGGTATCGGCTGTGGCGGCTTTGGCTGTCAGCCGCCAACGGGTGAGGCTATCGGGCAGCGTGATGGTGACGACGACTTCGCCATTGGCGTCAGTATGCAGGCTGGGAAACCAGGCGGCTGTGTCCGGGAAGTCGCGGCGGGGAGAGCCGGGCATATCGCCGCCGCCGCCGCCGCCGCCAAAGCCGCCCCACAGACTACGGGATGGGGCCAGGCTGTGATAGGTTTGCACCAGGTTGCGGCGCTCAAAGTAGAAGCCGTCATAGATGCGGCCGGAGAGGTCGCCGCTGAGGGCAAAGATGGCTTCGTCTACTACCGCCAGGGAGAGTTCAGCAGAGATGGGTTCGTTGCGGTAGTTGGTGACACGTAGGGTAAAGGTGGCCTGCTGCCGCGGGGTGTAGGTGGGCTGGTCCATG
>CAZDSN010000028.1:0-15451 GCA_964507675.1 uncultured Ardenticatenaceae bacterium
GCCACTGACGCCTTCATGTTATATTTTCATAGTTGCACCTCCAAATAGTTCAAGAGTATGTTGCTGCCTCGTCGTCGGGCTTTTTTTCTAATTCTTCAATAATCGCCAGTTCAACGGCTACAGCCAGGGTAGAAACGGTAGGCGACGACAGAATCAACGCCAATGGGATATGAACCTGGAAAGTTTGCCGCAATCGAGATATGACTTGTATTGCCAACAAGGAGTGCCCCCCCAATTCAAGAAAGTTATCGTGAAGGCCAATTGGCGCTATCCCTAGAAGTGGCTGCCATATCTCGACAATGAGCCTTTCTGTTTCATTTGTCGGCGGCGCGTAAGCGGTCATCAATTCTGGCCGGGGGTGGGCAACGATTGTTGCGTCGCTCTCTGTGGTAGCCTGGTGAATGGACAACATGCGTACCCATTGGTCAATACGCGCTTCCAGGCTACCCGTAGAGTTGACAATTTGCGTTAAGAATTGGGAGCCAATGACACGTTCAAGCACCTCCAGGGCTGCCGCAGGCGGCATGTCGTAGATAGCCACTGTGGCGCCCATACCATCATGCAAATCAGCTCGCGTGCGCCAGGTGTCCCAGTTCACGGCTGTCCACCACTGGCTGTGTTGGCGGTTGTGTTGGTGCGTAAACAGGTCAATGAAGTTGTTGGCAGCCGCATACCCGGCAAATCCCAACCCACCTAATACGGAGGATACAGAAGAAAAGAGGATACAAAAGTCGAGCGCCCTATCTGCCAGCGCTGTTTCTAGCATGTATAAACCATGCACTTTGGAGCGGAAATGCGCCTCGCAGGCGTTGCGGGTGATTTCGTGTACAGACGTGAAGAAGACATCGCCAGAGATGCCGGCAGCATACAAGACCCCATGCAGTTTCCCAAATTTGGCATCCGCCTGGGTCAATAGATGCGAAACCTGCGCGGCGTCGGCGGCGTCAGCCTGGGCAACCCAGACTTCAGCCCCAAATGATTCCCAGGTCATAAACTGGCGAATTTGTTGGCTGGTACGATCCGTTTCATCATGAGTTCTTAGCCAGTTCTCCCATTCGTGGCGGGCAGGGTAGGGGGAGCGTGTAGTGAGAACCAATTTTGCCTGCCAGGTTTGGGCCAGGTGCTGCCCAATGATCATGCCCACGGCCCCCAATCCGCCCACAATCAGGTAGACGCCTTGTTGCCGCCAAACCGGGCGAGTTTGAGGTTTGTTCAGATAGATTGGTTCGAAAGTCTGAACCCATCGTTTATTTCCCCGGTGGGCGACAGCCAGTTCATTGGAGCCATAGACAAATTCAGCCATGAGCCGATCAGTCAGGCGTGCCTGCTGCGGGGCGCTGTTTAGCGGGTGGATGATATCAATGGTATGGGTAAAAATGCTGAGATTTTCCTGGGCAATGACACGGCAAATGCCGGCAATTGTGCCCTTCGCTGGCTCCAACTGTTCAATACCTGTTACCGCCTGCGCTTGGCTGGTGATTACCCACATATGCAGGGAGTCTGGTTGTTTTTCGATGGCTTTTACCAGATTAAGCAGGCTGTAAAAGCCAATCTCCTGAATTTGCGCAAACTTATCTCCCGTATCCATGATATGAGATAGATCTGCGATTCCCCATAAATGCACAATCTGTGTTGGTGCGCCCGGCAAGGCGCGCAGCAGCTCGCGATAATGCTGGGGCTCCTGTGGGTTGATTGTGAACAGGTCAGATGCCACGGCGCGGAACTGCGATCCCGCCTGTACCCGCACCACTGATTGCCCCGCTGCTATCAGTTTCTCAGCCAGCAGATTTCCTAATCCCGTCGCATCTTCGAAGAGGAGCCAGAGAGCGCTGCCCGGCAGCAAATCCCTTTCCGGCTCCCAGTTGATTTCTGCCTGTTTCCAGGCTGGCTGATAGAACCACTCGCCAATATCAGTTTTCTTTCCTTCCGGCAGTGCAGCGGTGGCAGGCGGCGCAGTGATGTTGGGTTCTATCCAATAGCGCTGGCGTTCAAATGGGTAGGTGGGCAGCGACAGTCGGTGACGAAGCTCATGAGCATAGAAACCCTCCCAGTTAATGGTTACGCCTGCCAGCCAGGCTTTTCCCAGCGTTGTCAACAAAAAGGCGCTGCTCGACTGCTCGTCATAATGGTAAGGAAGCGTAGGCAAAACCATAGCCGCCTGAGCCATTTCACAGGCTGGATGCTGGCGCACGAACGCCCCTAAACTTTGACCTGGCCCTACTTCCAATAACAGCCAGTCTTTGTTTTTTAGTAGTTCGGTCAGGCTGTTAGCGAAACGCACTGGCTGACACATGTGTCGTACCCAATAAGCGGGATCCATTGCTTCGCTCTCGCGGATCCAGGTTCCCGTCAGGTTGGAAAGATAAGGGATTTGCGGCGCGTGTAACGTTACAGTTTGTGCCAGCGCCGCCAGGTCGTTGGCTACTGCTTCCATCATTGAGGAATGGAACGCCTGTGAGGTTGGGAGCTGGCGGCAAGCAACCTCTCTTTGGGCCAGCAGTTGCTTTAGTTCTACGATCAGGGGGAGCGGCCCAGACAAAACGCAGATCGAAGGAGTAAGCACGCCTGCCAGGCAAATGTTTTCATTCAGATACGGCTGTATCTCTTTTTCAGAGAGAGCCACCGTTAACATGGCGCCTGGGGCTGTGGAATCAATGAGCCGGGCGCGCTCAGCCACAAGCTTGATGGCATCGGGGAAGGAAAGTACACCTGACAGGCAAGCCGCCGTATACTCACCCAGGCTGTAGCCAACTAAAGCCTGGGGTTTTAGTCCCCATTCCAATAGGAGCTGCGCCAGGGCATATTCCACTACAAAAACAGCAGGTTGTGCCAGAGCCGTTTGCTGCAAGGCCCCAGTTTGCGCTGCTCCCTCGTTTGTTGACGATAGCAGCATACGACGCAAATCCAATGGCTGTGGCGACGGCTTTCGGATGGATTCAGCCCGGTTTGGGTAAAGAAGCTGGCGTAAATCAGTAGACAGATAGGGCTGCAATAGACGAGCGCCTTCATCCACCCAACGGCGGAAGGTGGGTTCTGTCTGGTATAGCTCTTGCCCCATACCCAGGTAATGATCTCCCACGCCAGGGAACATGAACACAACCGATCGCTCTTGATAGGTTTGCTTGATCGTGTAGACGCGGCGCGGATCGGCCATGGACAGGGCTGTGGCTGCATCTTCAGCATCGGTGCAAACGACCATGCGCCGATGGTTAAACACAGCGCGCCCTACTTGCAGCGTGTACGCTACGTCTGGCAGATGGATAGAGCCGGCTTGCAAATAGTCAATCAAGTTTGATGAGATTATTTCCAGGGCAGCGGCTGTTTTAGCGGAAAGCAGTAATAGTTGGCCTGGGCGCGAGGCTGTTGCCGGCATTAGCGGCGGCGATTCTTCTAGCACGACATGCACATTGGTGCCTCCCAGACCAAATGAACTCACACCTGCCCGTAAGGGGGCGCCGTTTGCAGAAGACCATTCACGTAGTTTTGTGTTGACGAAGAAGGGACTGTTGTCCAGCTCAAAATCTGGAAGGGGCTTTTCGAAATTCAGGCTGGGGGGCAACAGCTTGTAATGCAGAGCAAGTGAGGCTTTGATCAGACTGGTGACGCCAGAAGCGCGATCCAGGTGTCCGATATTGGGTTTGACAGAACCAATAGCACAGAAACCACATTTGTCTGTTTGCATCCGGAAAGCCTGCGTCATTGCCGCCAACTCCACCGAATCGCCCAAAGGTGTGCCTGTCCCATGCGTTTCGATATAGCTGATAGATTCTGGGTGAACATCGGCGTTTTCTAATGCTTCCAGAATGACGGTTGCCTGACCCTTGAGTCCGGGGGCGGTATAGCCAACGCGAGTGATGCCGTCATTGTTTGTGGTTGAACCCCGGATGACGGCGTAGATGTGATCTCCGTCGGCTAAGGCGTCGTTTAACCGCTTCAGCACCACCACGCCGACGCCGCTGCCATAAATGCTGCCGCTGGCGGCGGCGTCGAATGAGCGGCACTCGCCATCAGGGGATAGAATATTGCCTTCTTCATAGAGGTAGCCGGTATGGTGTGGGAGTTGGATAGCTGCGCCGCCGGCCAGAGCCATATCGCATTCGTATGCCAGTAAACTCTGACAAGCCAGATGAATGGCAACCATAGAGGTGGAACAGAATGTTTGTACGGTCAGGCTGGGACCTTTCAGATCCAGCTTGTACGACACCATGGTTGCCAGCGCATCAGCATCATTCCCGCTGGCGATTTGCAGCATCCCGACCAGTTCGACGATCTTGGGGTTGGAGTACAGGTTTAATCCGTGATAGCTTGAGGGGTGTTTGCCGGCAAAAATGCCAATGACGCTCTTAGACATGCCGGGAATGTGCCCGGCGTCTTCCAGCGCGTGCCACGCATTTTGTAAGAACAGACGAGATTGAGGATCCATCACTTCCGCTTCGCGCGGGTTAAAACCAAAGAATGAAGCATCAAATAAATCAATGCCATCCAGCACCATACCCGCCTTGACATAGTTGGGATTACGCAAAATCTCAGGCGACACGCCAGCCTGCAATAATGCCTCATCCGAAAAATGGCGCGTTGCTTTTTCCCCTTTAACCAGCATGTCCCAAAAGGCGTTTATGTCAGGGGCATTGGGAAATTGACCGGCCATACCGATGACGGCCAGCGATACGTCATATGCAGCATCCGGCAAGCTTTCTTCACTCATGGTTACTTCTCTTTGCTTTACTTGTGTACCCGTCTTTGAGCAGCTTGCCGCCGTTTGCTGCCACGCTCCAGTCGTTCGGTGAACGAGATGTTCTTCTCTTCGCGATCCTGGCCCAGATATTTGGCTAATTCGCTAATAGAGGGCGCTTCGTACAAAACGTGGGCGGGAATCTTGGCGATATTCATCTCTTTTTTGAGGCGATTAGCCAGATCGATCCCCACCAGTGAATTACCGCCCAAATCAAAGAAGTTGTCGTTAATGCCGATCTCGGAAATACCTAAAATGTCTTCCCATACGGCAGCGATGGTCCGTTCTATGTCGTTTCGGGGGGCGGCGTAAGATGTCCCTAGTGTGGGGCGAGGATATTTGGGGCGCGATTGCCGTTCCTGCCGCCCCATTTCCAGAATCGTCTCCACAGTAAACGTCAGGCTGCCTTTTATGACGTCGTGGAAATCTGGCGGCGATACAATGATGTGGGGCATACCGCGCGCCAGTACACGCGCAAACGCTTCTTGTCCTTCGCTAAACGAAATACCATATCGCTGCCGGTTGGCCTGAAAAGCTTGCTGCACCTCCGCGCCAAACCCTTCTAATCCCTCTTGCCAGGCATTCCACTGCCACTCATTCCAACCAATGGAAATAGTCTTTTGCCGGCAGCCGACTTGCTGCCAGGCATACGCATCCAGGAACGCATTGGCCGCGGCATAATCAACCTGACCAGGCCCGCCGCCTGTTACTGAACTGATAGAAGAAAACAAAGCCAGAAAATCCAGGTTGAGGTCTTTGCAGACGCGCTCCAACACCAGGGTTCCTGTTACTTTAGGAGCCAGCACGGCGGTGATGGCGGCCATCGTTTTCACTTGCATGATGCCGATGCCGGGTAAGCCAGCGGCATGAATGACGCCATGAATCTCACCAAAGCGGGCTAAAGCTTGCTGCGCCGCTCCCGCCATCTCGGTTGCATTGGACACATCGGCGGCAATTACCATGACTTCAGCGCCCAGCGTTTCCAGATATTGCACCTGGGCAATCTTGCGCCCCATGCCGCTTTCATTTCCGTTAGCAGCCAGAATGTCGGGCCATGCAGTCCGTTCTGGAAAGCGCGAACGCCCCAACAAAACCAGGCGCGCCTGCACCTTTTGTGCCAGATACTCGGCCATTGCCAGCCCAATACCACCCAGGCCACCGGTGATTAAGTAAACGCCGTGTGGCCTTAGCATGGATGGTTTATTGGCCGGGAGTGGGGGGAGTTTCATGCCGGCAAAAGTTTGCACCCACCGTTGATCATTTCTTAGCGCCACCGTCCTATCAGAGAAATCTGCCACCGTCAGTTCACCCAACAAATTGGTAAACAATGCCTTTGCTTGCCAGCTATCCGGATCTTCCGCAGCCACGTCTATCAAACGGCAGGAGACGCGCGGGTATTCCTGAGGGATCACCTTGCAAGGTCCGACAACGGCCGCCTGCAGCGCAGACACAACATCATTCCCGGCTACACGGAAAGCGTGCGACGCAATGACAGACAACTGATAGGATGACAGGTCCATTTCACCCATCGCTTTGGCAAGCCCTATCAGGCTGTATAAACCTCGTTCCAGCGTTAATTCCACCAATTTGTCGCTCATTACTTCCGGGCTGCCGGCAGCGATTCCCCACATGTGCACTATATTGGTAGGCGTTAACTGTTGCTGTATCAAATGACTGAGCAGCATCCCATAATCCGTGGACTCCGCCGGCTGGAGTACAAAATGGTGCGTATCCAATTGAGCGAAAGCGTTGCCGGCTTCAACGACCACCACCGGCTGTTGTTGCCCCCGCAGCCAGTCGGCTAATTGCTCTCCCAGGCCATGCGTGTCTGTGAACAGCAACCAGCAGGCATCGGGTGGGGGCGTCGTCGGGTCATGGGGAGGTGTTTGAGTCCAGGCTGGCAGGTAGAACCAATCTTCTAGAGGCTGCCGCTCTGTTTTGGTTGCGGATGCCTGCTCCAATTGGGGACGTCCCTCCAGCCAATACGTGTGGTAATCAAAGGGATAAGTGGGCAAAGCCAGCCGGTGGCGGGTTTCTTCTTTGTAGAAATTGCCCCAGTTTGGCTCAATACCTAACAGCCATAGTTTCCCTACCGTACCCAACAAAAAGGGTAATGCCGATTGGCGGTCATAGGCATAGGGCATTGTGGGCAGCACCAACGACAGTTGTTCACGGGTGCAGTTTGGATGTTGTTTGACAAAAGAGGCCAACGCCTGTCCTGGCCCCACTTCCAGCAGAACCGTATCCTTGTTCTTGAGCGCCACAGCCAGCGAATCAAAGAATTCAACGGTCCGGCACATATGTTGTGCCCAGTAATTCGGGTCGGTTGCCTGGTCTTCTGTAATCCAGGTTCCAGTAACATTGGATAAATAAGGGATGCGCGGCGGGTTTAAGGTAACCATATTGACCAGGGCTGTTAACTGTTCGGCCAATGGCAGCATCATGTGGGAATGAAAGGCATGTGTGGTATCCAGCAAGCGTGCGGCTATCTCTTGCTTATCCAATTGTGCCTGGAGTTGGGTGATGGCTGCAGGCGCGCCCGCCAGAACACACGTGTTTTTCCCCACATGCGCGGCCAACGAAATTTCCCCATTTAGGAAAGGCTGCACCTGCTCTTTCGATAAAGATACGGCCAGCATCTGACCAGAAGGTAGAGCCTGTATCATTTGTGCCCGCTCAGCGACAAGTCGCAGCGCATCTTCCAACGACAGTACCCCGGCCAGGCAAGCGGCGACGTATTCACCCAAACTGTAGCCGATCAATGCCTGCGGCTGAATACCCCAGGCCATTAACAAACGCGCCAGCGCGTATTCGATCACAAAGGTGACCGGCTGGGCTAGAGCGGTTTCGTAAAGCTGCTGCGCAGCCGGGGATGTTTCTTGCCCATTACGGCGCAGCATAGCGCGCAAATCGTGACCTCCATCGCCATTGGGCGATGGCCCATCTTGTTTTTGTGGTGGATACAACAGGTCAACCAATTCAGCCCCCAGGTAGGGGTATAGAACCTGACTGCACTGCTCAATGATTTCGCGGAAGAAGGGCTCGCCTTCGTAGAAATCACGTCCCATCTGCAGGTAATGGTCCCCAACACCAGGGAACATGAATATTACCTGGCGGTTAATGGCTGGTTGATAGTGAGAGAAAAGTCGCCGCGGATTCAGAGACTCTAACATTTCCAGCGCATCGCTGCTGTCTTTGACGACAACCATGCGGCGGTGTTCAAAAGGATGCCGGCCAACTTGTAGTGTGAAAGCCAGGTCGGGCAGGTTCGTGTCACGGTTTTGACGCAGATAGTTAGCCAGGTTTGCCGTTGCCTTATCGAGGGCAGTTTCGGAGCGGGTTGATAGCAGCAGCAGTTGCCAGGAACGGGATGGCCCGGAAAAGGTTCGATGCGGTGGTTCTTCCACGATCACGTGGGCGTTTGTCCCCCCCATGCCTAATGAACTGACCCCGGCGCGACGCGGCGTCCCATTCCGCAGCCACTTTGTTAGTTTCGTGTTGACATAGAAGGGACTATTGGCAAAATCAATCTCTGGGTTTGGCTTCTCAAAATGCAAATTGGGCGGAATGAGTCCATTTTTCACGATCAGGGCTGTTTTGATCAAGCCAGCAATGCCAGATGCACGGTCAAGATGCCCCATATTTGTCTTTAGAGAACCAATAGGGCAATATTGCCGTTTTTCTGTTGTCAGCCGAAACGCCTTGCTCAAAGCGGTGACCTCAATGGGATCGCCCAGTTGGGTGGCTGTGCCGTGTGCCTCAATATAGCCAATGGCTTCAGCCGATAAACCGGCATTTTCCAGGGCTGTGGCAATAACGTTTGTCTGACCTTCAACGCCGGGTGCGGTGTAGCCAACCTTCATCAGCCCATCATTATTGATGGCTGTGCCCTTAATGACGGCATAGATCACGTCGCCATCAGCCAGGGCGTCTTCTAATCGTTTGAGGACGACAATGCCGGCGGCATCACCGAATAATGTGCCATCAGCCTGAGCGTCAAAGGTGCGGCAGTGCCCGTCTGGGGATTCCATGCCCCCTTTCACATAAATGTGCCCCGCCTTGACCGGTACACGTACAGAGACGCCGCCTGCCAGCGCCATGTTGCATTCACCATGTAACAGGCTTTGACAGGCCAGATGTGTACTCACCAATGAGGTAGAGCAAAAGGTTTGTACGGAAAGGCTTGGGCCTTTTAAGTTTAGTTTGTAGGAAACGGTGGTGGTTAGTGAATCAATATCGTTGCCAACGGCAAGCTGGTACGAAGATTCGTACTCTCCCAGCGTCGCCATAATGTTGGGGTCATTCATGATCTGGCGTACGTAAAAACTGACGTTGGTGCCGCCAAATACGCTAATGAGGCCGGGGTAATTCAGAGGATCATATCCGGCTACTTCCAGGGCCTGCCAGGCGCACTCTAGAAAGAGCCGGTGCTGCGGGTCGGTCAGCTCTGCTTCGCGGGGGCTGTAGCCAAAAAAGGAGGCATCAAACAAGCCAGGATCAGACAGAATCGGACGCGCTTTCACATACCGTTCGTCTTGCAGAATCTTTTCGGGAATACCGGATGCCTTTAATTCCTCGTCAGAGAAAAATGTTATTGATTCCACGCCATTGCACAGATTTTCCCAGAAAGTCTGCACATCATTGGCGCCGGGGAACTTCCCAGCCATGCCGATAATGGCGATGGCCGGTTCTCCTACCGTGACCCGCGCTTGTTTGCGCCGCTCTGTTAATAGAAGCTGTTGCAAATCTTCTTCTGGTTCACTTTGTTCCGGCTGCAGGTATTTGGTCAGGGCGCTGACTGTTGGGGCCTCAAACAGGGCTACAACCGGTATTTGCATGTCAAAGACTTTTTTAAGCCGGGCAATAACTTGCAAACCAGTGAGCGAGTTGCCGCCGAGGTCAAAGAAGTTGTCATGAATGCCAATTTTGTCAATGCCCAGCAGTTCTTGCCAGACATGGGTAATCTTTTCTTCGTACTCATTGGTGGCCGGCTGATAGGTAGTGACGAGATTGGGGCGGGCGGAGCCGGATGTGGTGACTGTTTGCTCATTCCGTAATGACTCCAGCTTTATCCATTGGCGAATTCTTTCCTCTAAATCACCGGTGGATTCAACGAGGTGTGTATCTACTTGATTTGCCAGGATTCTTTCGAAGGCCTCAGCCCCTTCTGCCGGGGACATTTCATACTCTGCAACGGTCTTGCCCAATATTTCGTGTTGGTTAGCAGAAACACGCCACGTATCCCAGTTGACGCTTATCCATTTGGTTTGCGCTGTGCGGTTGTGCTGGTAGGTGAAGGCGTCCATGAAGATGTTAGCGGCTGTGTAGGCGGCAAAGGTCAATCCGCCCAACACCGAGGAGAGAGAGGAAAAGAGCATGAAGAAATCAAGTTCCTGGTCGGACAAGAGTTCGCCCAGCACGTAGAGGCCGTATACTTTAGGCTGGAAGTGCCATTCGCACTGGCGGGGGCGGATTCTTTGAATGCTGTCGAATGCCCGACTGTCGGAAATGCCGGCAGCATGCAACACTCCATTAATTTTGCCAAACTGGGCGACAGCCTCAGTTATCACCTGTTCCATTTGGGCTTTATTGGCCACATCCGCTTGTCCAAAGAAAACGCGCCCCCCTTTTGCTTCAATAGCCTGGATACGGCGAATGCGGTGACTCGTGACGTCTGTTTTGGTATGGGAGTCTAACCAGGTTGCCCACTCTTCCCGCGGCGGCAACGGCGAGTGCCCTACCAGCACCAGGTTGGCCTGGTAGGTTTGGGATAGATATTCAGACAGGATCAGGCCGACGCCCCCTAGACCGCCCGTTATGAGATAGGTTCCTTTATGGCGTAATGCGCTGCGGGGTTGTTTTTCCAGGCGCATAGGCTCGTAATCGCGGATGAAACGTGTTCCACCGCGATAGGCTGCTTCCAAGTCGGTTGAGGACGTAGTCAATTCGGCAAACAGCGCGGCTGCTGTTTTGGGCAAGGGGGTGTGCCGTGATGCCTCATCAATGTCAATTGTGCGGCACGTCATTGTCAGCCCTTCTTGCAGGATAGCCCGGCATGCGCCCAGTATGGTAGCGCGTTCTGGATAGGGCGCTTCAGCATTCGTCACCGGCTGTGCATTTGCGGAAATAGCGATAATCTCCAGCGGATCATTGATGTTTTGCTCACTTAACGCCTGTACCAGGTAAATCAAGCTGTAGAAACCATATAATTGGGCTGCGATAAACCGGGCTGCGCCGTGTAAGGCGGGGGAGTGAGCCGGGGATGTGTTCCACAGGTGGACGATTTTTTCTGGTATCCAACTGAGCGTTCCCAGAGTGCGAATCAGGGAGAAATAATCGGCTGGCTGGTTAGGGCGGATAGAGAACAAAGTGTCGGATAGTTGGGCGAACTGCTCGCCGGCCACCACGCGGATGGCTGTTCCCCCTTTTTGCGCCACACGAGTAATCAACTGTTCGCCTAACCCCTTGTCTGTGTCAAAGAACAGCCAGCGGGTTTGTATCTCTTGTTGTGCCGGCATTGGCGGCAGTTCAGTGACGCGCCAGACTGGTTTGTAAAACCAGTCCGCCAGGTCCGCTTTTTTCTTGGTGGCGGCTGCCGGATAGGGCGATGCCGTGGCGGCGTTGAAAGACGCCCCCTTCTTTGCCTCGATCCAGTATCGCAGCCGGGCAAAGGGATACGTAGGCAAAGAGAGGCGCCGACGTGTTTCATGTTGATAAAAGCCACCCCAATCCACTTCCACGCCAGCCAGCCACAATCGTCCTAAAGTGGACAAGGCGAAAGCAGATGCCGGCATATTGTCATAAGCGTGCGGCAGCATAGAAGCGACAAGCTGTCTTTGCTCTGGTTTGCAGGCTGGATGCTGCTTGACAAAAGACCCCAATGCCTGTCCCGGCCCCAATTCCAGGAAGAACTGCTCTGACGTCTGTAACAGGGTTTTTGTGCCGGCAGCAAATTGCACCGGCTGACAAAGATGGCGAGTCCAGCAGGTAGGGTCGGTGGCCTCTGCGTCCGTTATCCAGTTGCCAGTCACGTTGGAAACGTAAGGGATTTGGGGAGGATTCAGCGTGATAGTTTGTAAGAGGGTTGCCAGATCGCCAATGATAGGCGTCATCATCGTTGAATGGAAAGCGTGTGTGGTTGGCAGCGGCCGGCACACAATGTTTCTTGCCGTCAGGCGCTCTTGTAGTGCGGCGATTGCCAGGGGGGGGCCAGCCAGAACACAGGTTATCGGCGTGAGTTCCCCTGCCAATGAAATACCATCATCCAGAAAGGAATGAACGTCTGAAGCTGGCAATGCTACCGTTAACATGCTGCCTTTGTCCAGCGTCTCAATCAGTTGCGCCCGGCGCGCCACCAGCATCAACGCATCTGGCAGCGACAGCACACCGGCCAGGCAAGCCGCCGTGTACTCGCCGAGGCTGTAACCGATCATAGCTGCGGGTTGTATGCCCCAGCTCATCAATAACTGCGCCAGCGCGTATTCGACCACAAACATAGCGGGCTGGGCTAAAATTGTCTGCGAAAGTGGGTTCGCCTGGATGTCCTGGTACTGCTGACTGAGCATACCGCGTAAATTGGGCTTTGCCTGGGCTAAAGATTGCTTCGGGATCGGCTTGTCTCGCTGTGGATAAAGCACATCACGCAGATCAATGCCCAATAAAGTTTGCAAGATGTCGCAGCAGGTATCAACCCATTCTCTGAAAACAGGTTCCGTTTGATAAAGTTCCTGCGCCATGCCTACATAATGATCGCCGACTCCGGGGAACATAAAGACGACGGGGCGTTCCCGAAAAGTCTGGTTGGCTGTTAACACGCGCTGGGGATCGGCCAGCGATAGAGCGCGAGCGCCATCCTGGCTGTCTGCACAAACAACCATGCGTCTATGATTGAACGCAACCCGCCCGACTTGCAGCGTGAAGGCGATATCTGCCAGATTGCTTTCCGGTTTTTGCTGCAAATAATCCGCCAGATTGGATGTTATTACTTCCAGGGCCCCGTCCGTTTTGCAGATAGCAGCAGCAGTTGGTAAGGGCGCGCGGCGCCGGAAAGGGGAACGGGCGGCGCTTCTTCCAGGATTACGTGAACGTTGGTCCCGCCAAGTCCGAAAGAACTGACTCCGGCGCGGCGCGGCCAATTCCCGTTTGACTGCCACGGTTGCAGCGTTGTGTTCACGTAGAAAGGGCTTTTTTCCAGTTCGATTTCTGGATTTGGCTTTTCAAAATTCAGACTGGGGGGTAACAGTTTATGATGCAGCGCCAGGGATGCCTTAATCAAGTTGGCGACGCCAGAGGCGCGATCCAGGTGACCGACATTAGGCTTGACAGAACCAATCGCGCAAAAGCTTGTTTGATCCGTTTGCGGCGTAAAAGCCTGTATCATAGCTGCCAGTTCAATGGAGTCTCCTAGCGGTGTTCCAGTTCCATGTGTCTCAATATAGCTGATGGTTTCTGCTTTTGTGCCGGCAACGCCCAATGCTTCGGAAATAACAGCGGCCTGACCATTTAAGCCTGGCGCGGTGTATCCCACCCGCATGATACCGTCGTTGTTAGTAGCCGAGCCACGAATGACGGCATAAATAGGGTCTCTATCTTCGAGCGCATCTTCTAACCGCTTAAGCACTACGGCGCCGACGCCGCTGCCCATAATGCTGCCGTTGGCATTTGCGTCAAAAGAGCGACACTCCCCATCGGGAGATACGATCCCTCCTTCTTGATAAAGGTATCCGGCCCCCTGTGGGAGAGAGGAAATGGCTGCGCCGCCAGCAATCGCCATGTCGCATTCGAAGGCAGACAGACTCTGGTACGCCAGATGAATAGCCAACATCGAAGTGGAGCAGAAGGACTGTACGGAAACACTGGGGCCTTTCAAATCCATGCGATAGGCAACAATAGGAGCCAGCGAGTCGTTTTCATTGTGAATGTTTACCTGCAATTCGCCGACGAGCTGAACAAATTCAGGATTCGTGGCCAGGTTACGCCACATGTAGAGGGGGAACCCTTTGCCGGCAAATGTGCCAATCAGCCCATCGTAAGTTTCCGGGTTATGGCCGGCGTCTTCTAATGCTGCCCAGGCGCATTGCAGAAACAAACGAGTTTGTGGATCAACGCTTTCTGCCTCGCGTGGCGTAAAGCCAAAAAACGCGGCATCAAACAGCTCTATATCTGCCAGCACGCTCGCCTTTTTGACGTAATCCGGGTTATTTCGTAGTTCCTGCGGGACACCCACTGCCGCCAGGTCTTCGTCAGAAAGGGTCTGGATCGCTTTAATGCCGCGAATAAGGTTTTGCCAGAACTCAGCAACTGTACGCGCGCCTGGAAATTGTCCGGCCATGCCAATAATGGCAACTGCGCCATCTGGGACTGAATAGTTTGCGTCTAGCATGACTTCTTACCTCTTATACCTGTTACGCTTTTCCAGGTTTTTTTCACGTCGCTTCTCGCCACGCGCCAGGCGCTGGGCAATAGAAACTTCCTTGGCCCCTTGATCTGCCTGCAAGAATTTGGCTAATTCGCTGACAGATGGCGCTTCGTAGATGACGTGTGCCGGCACTTTGTCCATCTGGAATACTTTCTTCAACCGTGCCACCATATCTAAACCGACCAGCGAGTTCCCGCCCAAATCGAAGAAGTTATCCATCACGCCAATATCTTCGATCCCCAAAATATCACTCCACAGAGCAGCGATTTTCTGCTCTGTCTCATTGCGTGGCGCCACGTAAGAGTTTCTTAAAGAGGGACGGGGATATCGAGCGCGGGATTCTTGCTCCCCACGGCCATAGGCCAGGATACTGTCAATGTTGAACGTTTTTCTGCCGGCAACAACTTCGTGGAAATCCCTTGTGGAGATAATCACTTGCGGCAGCCTGTGGGCTATAATACGGGACAACCCTTCACTTCCCTCTGCGAAACTGATGCCATACTTCTGGCGATGGGCAACCAAAGCCGCCCGTACGTCAGGATTGAACCCCTCCAGCCCTTCTTGCCACGCATCCCAAAGCCATTCACCCCAATCTATGGCCGTGACAATACGCTCGTGATCGGCATAATAATGCGCATAGCTGTCAAGGAAAGCGTTCGCCGCCGCATAATCAAATTGACCAGGCCCGCCTCCCGTGACGGAGTTCATGGATGAGAAACAAGCGATAAAATCAACCTCAACATCTTTCAGGACGCGATCCAATACCAGTGTGCCCATCACTTTGGGCGTTAACACGGACATGGCCATCTCTGGCGTCTTCAACTGGATTAGTCCATTGCCAGGCAGGCCAGCCGTATGCAGCACGCCATGAATCCGGCCAAACCGGGCCACGCTTTCTTGCACCACAGCCCGCATCTGCTGCTCATTAGCGACATCCGCCGGCATAATGAGTACATTAGCGCCCGTTGTCTCTAATTCCCGCACCCAATGTATTTTCCGTCCGACGCCCCGTTCATGTCCTTCGCGTGCCAGAATGGCATCCCATTCGGAACGGGGAGGTAAACCGGAACGGCTTACCAGGATCAGGTTAACGTTCGTTTGTTGGGCGATGTAGTGGGCCATTGCCAGACCAATACCGCCCAATCCGCCCGTTATCAGGTATGTCCCGCCAGGCTGAAGCCAGATGGGGACTGTTTCTGGATGAGGGGGCAGTTGGACTTGATCGAATGTCTGCACCCAACGCTGCTGGCGGCGCAGGGCAATGGCATCCTCAACGATAGGGGCAGTCAGTTCGCCCAGCA
>CAZDSN010000029.1:0-1856 GCA_964507675.1 uncultured Ardenticatenaceae bacterium
CGCTTGGATTCCCGCCCAGCGACATCCGCATCCTGCTCCGTCTCGAGGGCGCTGCCGTCCTCGCCGCAGCAGTCACCGCCTACGTCGTCATCGGCGGCAACTGGTGGCTGTTCGCCATCCTGCTGGTGGGAGCCGCCGCGCCATAGTTTTCGGCAAAAGCGTCTGCTTGCAGCGGATTATGGACTTGATCCGTATACGTCTGGCCCACATTGCCCAGGCCGCCAGGCAATACGTAACTGGTTTGCGCGGCAGTGGCATAGCCAATAGCTGTGTCGGGGTCTGGGGCGCTGATCATAATGCCGGCATCTGCGTAAGATCGCTGATCCCCTGTATCCTGGCTGTTCAAACTGCCATTGTCCAGGTAATAGTTGGTGCGCACGCCGCTGCCTGGTTCCACATCTAACACGTGCACTAACGTCCCCACCGCGCCGCTTGTCTGGAACCAGCCATTAGGCGGCGTCGTCGGCACGCTGTCCACCGCGCCATCAATGGGCACGCCGGCTGGCCGGTTGGCATCGTAATAAATGGCCGGAAACATGCCTGACGTACCAGGATTATTCAAATCCAACGACGTGCGCACACTTTCAAAATGGATGCCGCTGGTGCCAGTTATGATATCCTGCAAACTCACGCCCAGACGCAATTCCATGCGCCCACCGTAAAAGCCATAGAAGACGTTCAACGTGGGGCCGCCGCCGCCGCCAATGGCCCGAATCGCCCCCACATTGGTCAGGGTCACGTAAATGGGCTGCGGGAAAATGAGCGAGAGGGACTCCTCTGTCAGTTTAATCGGGAAATTGCTGGGCTTTAGGACGAGGTTGACCCGAAGTTTCTGCCGGTCTAGCACATCTGGCGAGCCGTTTACGGTTAAATCTGCCAGCCCTACAAAGTCGTCTGGATCAAATGAAGCCGTGTAAAACTCGGCGGTCAGGCTCTGTTGATCGTGGTCCCAGGCCACATAGCTCTGGTCAGAACGAGGTAAGGTCGTGGAGCGGAACAGGTATACCCAACCCTGATCGGACAGGTTGAGGGGATCCGTAGCGGTGATCACGTAACGGGAATATAGTTTCGATTCAGCGTCATCGGGCCAGGTGAGATTGCTGACGCTACTGCCGGCATCTCCCGCCATAAAGACCAGTTCGTCGTTCTCATCCAACAAGCCATCTTCTGTCGTGGTGTAGCTGCCGCTGACGGTGATCTCATCTATCTGGAAAGGAATAGGCAGCCAGCCTCCCCCTTCATAAGCGTATAGAGCCAGTTCATCAACAGGCACACTCCTGAAGGCCTCCATGTGCCCGCCCACAATGACCACTGGATCAAGCTCTCGCTGCAACGACGAGGTTTGCGCCAAAACGGGAGCCGCATGGCCAACATCTACCTGTCGTGGGCCATCCATGCCGGCAAAGATGGCCCCCAAGAAATGCCCCCCCCCGATCAGCGACACCAAAAGCTGCCACCATTTCTCTAGCATCATTGTGTGTTCCTCTTTTGCCAGGTGACCCCCTGGCAGATGCGCGTGAACCAGGGCACGCTGCCGCCTGAAGTCAGGCGGCTGACACCAAACATGAAAAAGTCGCACTTCTTGTGGATAGAGCTTAAGTCCATCGGATGAAACGACTACTAATTCCCTGGCGCAAGCTCTCCTGAATACCGTGACAGCCTCACAAATTAACGTTGGCAACCGTTTATTCTACTGCATGAGGCTGGTTGGAACGAAAATCCTCTGGCTACCTGACAAAATTATACCCTTTTCTCACCATCATTTCAGAAACCGGCTTTACACAACAACTGTAACCAGGGGAGAAACCGGTTTTGGGGCATCCTGTTCGTGCTCCACCAAAAGCCAATGGAAGAAC
>CAZDSN010000029.1:1956-15371 GCA_964507675.1 uncultured Ardenticatenaceae bacterium
GTGTAACCTTCAGAAGTTCAACTTCTTTGAGAAGTTGAACTTCTCCCGTCGCCCAACAAAAGAGGGGCGCTGTTGGCCCCTCTCTCACACTTCTATCAATTAGAGCAGCGACTTCTTCTCAATCAAACCGGAAGCGCCAGGCGGCAATGAGGAAGAATAGCGCGGCAAAGCCGAATAACGCCCCTAACTGCGGCAGTACCGTGGCCACGCTGCCTCCCTCAGCCATCACCCGTACATACGCCTCCAGGGCATTCCCTTGCGGCGTTAACCGCGCCAGTGTGCCCAGGAAACTGGTAGAGCGAAAGACAAACATTTCGGGAATACCCGCAATACAGCCACCCAGACCACCTAATATCATGGTCAGGATTAACCCCAGTGACTCAGCCTGTTTTTCGGTGCGGCAAACAGCCGTCAGCATCATACCTAATGCGGTTACCACCAGAGCCAACAGCAGCGTGATCAGTATCAAAGCCACTGGGGAGCTGCCTACAGGCATCTGGAAAAAAAGATTGGCGATACCGATCATGACTGTTAGCTGCAAAATAACAATCACCATATAGGCCAGCATTTTGCCGGCCACAATCGTCCAGGGCGGAATAGGCGCAGCCAGCAGCCGCCGGAATGAACCCTGGTTTTTCTCCGTATAAAAGGAGCCAACTTCGGACGTGGTCACAAAAAAAGCAAACAGGACAGCCACACCTGGAAGCATGGACACCACAATCATATCCAACAGGCTGGTGGCCGTCTGCCCGCTCATATCTTCAGAGATGACGGCAATGGCCGGATTCTGGCGCAGTTCGTTCAGTTGGGTCATGATCACGCCCAGCGATTGAGCCTCAACGCCCTGGCGCACCGCTGGATCCGCTCCTGCCAGCACGCCTGATTCATCCAGAATGGTGCGAATGCCATACCGAATTTCGCCAACCAGGTTGATCTCCGTCAGCACGCTATCTAAGATACCGGTAAAAATGCCGGCAACCTGCGTCTGTCCTGGATCCACAATCAGTTGGACAGTGGTGGGCGTGTAAGCGTCAATCTGTTGGCTAAAGTCGGCAGGAATAATGATGCCGGCATCCACTTCCCGGTCGGTCACCAACTGGTCAACTATTTCCATTTGGTCAGCCGTTTCCACTTGCAGCACATCAATATCTTGCAGCGCCGCCGCCACCTGCTGACCATAAGGACCAGCGTCGTCGTTAAGCAGGGCCACTTTAAGCGAGATAGTGACCGACTCCTCGCCGCCAGAACGCCAACTGGCAATCTGCGGGCCGCTGATCAGACCGCTGAGGATTAGAGGCAGCAAGAAAAACAGAGCCATGGCGCCCCGATCCTTGATCAGGACCTGTAACTCTTTCCAGGCAACAGCCAGGGTGTAACGAAACCAGTTCATAGCCATGCCTCCTTAGTTAAACTTGAAGCGCCACGCGCCCAGGCCAAAGAACAAGACGGAGAAACCGAGCAGCGCCAGCAATGCCGGCACTATCTCTGGCAGCCCCTGTCCCAGAACCAGCAAATCATAAAAAGCGTCAATGGCCCAATACTGCGGCACAACTTTAGCCACCGTATTCAAAAAATCGCCCAGGAAAAAGGTGGGAACCATCGCCCCGCCCAAAACGCCCGTGCCCCAAATCACCACCGTGCTCAAACCGCCAATCTGGTTCTCTGTATGCGCCATAGCGGCAATCAAGACGCCCATGCTCGTAGAACACAGCGCCACCAGCACGCACAACAGCGCCAGCGCCAATGGATCATGCCCCAAGGTTAGCCTGTCCAGGCCAACCAAAGGCAGCAGAAAAATGCCCACGGCAAAACTGACGGCAAACTGAATGAGGACCATGATGAAATTGGTCATCATCTTGCCCAGCAGCAGGCTGCCTTTGGAGAGAGGCGCGGCCAACAGGCGGCGAAAACTGCCAACCTTCTTCTCATCGTAAATAGAACGGGCTACTGCCTGCGCTGCCAGAAATGCAAACAAGACAGCGAAACCGGGTATCTTGATCTGCACATCGCCAAAGTCGGGGAGTTCAACGCTGGCCGCCATGCTGCCCGGTTCGATCTGGGACAGCGACACCAATGGCTGCTCCTGGGCACGGGCAAACTGGACGCGGGCCTGCGTCACATTTCGCTCCGTAGAAAAGATCTGCGCTTCCGGCGCAGCCGCAGCCTGCATAGCTCCCATCTGTTCCAGACTGGCAATCAACTGCTGCTCCAGGGCCAGGTCCTGGGCCACGCCGTCCACCGCCAGGTGCAGCGCTTCAGTTTCGTTGATGTCCGCGTTGAGGTGGTTTATCAGGCGCAGTTGGGTAGGAATGCCGGCCGCAAAATCCGCCGAAAAGGAAGCAGGAATGAGCAAAAGGTGCATGATGCGCCCCGTCTCCATCTGCGACTCTGCTTCCGCCAGAGTGGTCATTTGCAGCGTCACGCTGCCTGCCGCCGCCAGTTCATCTAACAGCGTTTGCGCCAGCGCTCCATTCACGTCTTCATTAGCCACCGGTAAGGGAATGCCGTCCGTCTCTGCTTCCTCTGTTTCCCCCTCGGCCAGGGCGCCCAGGCCCCCGGTAAACAAAAAGACAAAGATCAGGGGTAGCACAAACAGATAGATCAGCGTCCCTGAATCTTGCAGCGCCAGGCGCATATCCTTCAGAGTAATGCTCAGGGCTTTCATAGCTGTTCCTCCGCTACTCCCGCAGCTTCTTGCCCGTCAACTGCAAGAAGACCGTTTCCAGATTGGGTTCCAGAATGGTCAGGGAGGTGATGGGCACGTCGTTTTGGTTGAGGTAGTCAATGACATTGACCAGAGCCACCTGGCTGTTATCTGTTTCAAGGCGCACAACAGCATTTTCTGCCGCCCCTCCACTCAAGGGAGTTGCCCCTTCCACCGCTGCCTGGCGCACGGCAGGCAGCCGGGCTAACTGCCGCAGCAGTTCTTCATCCGCCCGTGGCACCCCCACTTGCAAGATGCCGCCGCCCAGGGAGTTGATCAGGTTCTTGATACTGTCCAGGGCAATAATTTGCCCCTGGTCAATGATAGCCACCCGATTGCACAGCAGTTCTACCTCTTCCATGTAGTGGCTGGTGTAGATAATGCTCATGCCCCGTTCCCGATTCAGGCGCAGCACACTCTCAAAAATCTGGTTGCGGCTCTGCGGGTCCACGCCCACGGTGGGTTCGTCCAGGAAAAGGAGCCGGGGGTGGTGCACCAGACCGGCGGCAATATTCACGCGCCGCTTCATGCCACCCGAATACTTTTCAACCGCTTCATCGGCGCGGTCGGTCAGGGCCACAATATGCAGTACATCTTCCACGCGCTCGCTCAAGGCCGGCCCGCGCAGGCCATAGATGCGGCCAAAAAAGTTGAGGTTAGCCCTGGCGCTGAGGGTGGGGTACAGGGCCAGGTCTTGGGGAACCAGGCCGCTGATCTGTTTGGCTCCCGTGGAATCGGCGATGATGTCGTGCCCATCCACACGCGCCGTGCCTGCCGTCGGCGGAATGACGCCCGTGATCATGGAGATGGTTTGTGTTTTGCCGGCGCCGTTTGGCCCCAGCAGCCCAAAAATCTCCCCGGCCTCTACCTGAAAGCTAATACCTTTGACAACAGTAGCATCGCCATATTTCTTGATCAGATTTTCTACTTCCAAGATAGCTGTCATGAACTTCCTCCTGATGGTACGGGGTGAATGGGAAGGCCCCCTGGCGTTGTTGAGTGCGGCGGGTGGGGAATGCCGGCAAAAAACACGCCACCACCCCACAATGAAGCATACGCTCCCCGCTTTTTCCCCCGCCAGTAGCAAAAAGCACGAACTACAGTGACAAATGTCACCCTCAATAGCCAGCAGCTAAGCAGACAAGAGGATTTGCAGCAGCAATCAAGCCGTTCACAGTCGTATTTCTTGAAAATCGGATTGCGCCCTACTGAACAATGGTTGAACGGCTGTCCAGAACTGCGCCCGATACATTAGGCCAGCGCCAGACATCATTTCCCCCATTGTCAAGCAGCGCCCGCCCGCCTATAATTCCAGGTGATGAGTACACAAACAGCCGCTCCCGACATCCTGGAAGAGTTGCTCGAAGAAACCAGCCAGGAAGAATCTCTCGAACCTCCATTCCGCGTCGTCATCCACAATGATGACACGACGCCATATGATTTCGTCATTCTGATCCTGCAAACCATCTTCCACCTGGCCCCCGTCGCCGCTGAACTCGTTACATTCGCCGCACACACAACCGGTCACGCGCTTGTGGCTGTTTTGCCTAAACTAGAAGCACAGCAGCGGGTGGGAAAGGCCCATTTTGCCGCCCAACTCGAAGGATACCCGCTGACTTTTACGCTAGAACCTGATGACAACTGACGACCAAACAGCCATCTCACAACGGCACCGCTGCCGCCCGGTCGCTTCTTAACCTCGTCCCTTCGCCTTATTCTCGCCTACAACAAAAATCCCCAAGGGCAGGCCCGAACGGCTAATAACCGACCGGTCATCTGGCTTGCCGTTGGTATTCATCTGGCGCACCTACACTGTTAAGCAGCCGTTCATCGCGATGAACGGTTTGGGTGTACTTGTGTATTGGCCATGGGTCAGATGCCATGTATGCCAATGCACTAACCCGATCACAAACGAGAATAAACATCTGAAAACAATCAAAAGGAGAATTACTATGGAAACCAACATCATTGGCGTCGGTCCTGTTGCGGAAGCGGTGATCGCCCGCGACCGCGACGCCATGGCCACATCCTATCACCGTGAGTATCCGTTGGTCGTTGATCACGCCCTCGGCTCTGAGTTGTGGGATGTGGACGGTAAGCGATACGTTGATTTCATGGCCGGCGTGGCCGTACTCAATGTCGGGCATCGCCATCCTCACGTTGTAGAAGCCGTGCAGCAGCAAATAGACAAGTTCTGGCACATTTGCCTGCACGATTTTTACTATCCAAACGCGGTGGAATTGGCGGAAAAGTTGCAGGAAATCGCGCCCATGTCTGATCACACGCGCGTTTATTTCGGCAATTCAGGCACAGAAGCCGTGGAAGCAGGCATTAAGCTGGCGCGTTACAAGACAGGGCGCAGCAGTTTCATTGGCTTCACGGGCGCTTTCCACGGGCGTACACTAGGCTCGCTCTCTTTCACATCGAGCAAGACCGTTCAACGCGCCAATTACCAGTTGACGATTCCCGTGCATCATCTACCTTACCCCAATGAGTATCGTCCGGTGTTGGTGGCCCACAATGGGGAGGAGTATGGAGATACCATCCTGGATTATCTGGAAAATGAGCTGTTCCGCATGGTAATCTCGCCGGAGGATATTGCCGGCATTCTCATTGAACCCATCCAGGGCGAAGGCGGTTACATTATCCCCAGTCCTGGCTTCTTCAAACGACTGCGCCAGCTTTGCGATCGCCACGGCATTCTTCTCATTGTGGACGAAGTCCAGAGCGGCGTGGGGCGGACGGGACGCTGGTGGGCTATCGAACATGAAGGGGCAGAGCCAGATATCGTTTGCTTTGCCAAAGGGATCGCCAGTGGGATGCCTTTGGGCGGCATCATTGCCCGCGACAAAGTAATGACCTGGAAATCAGGCGCACATGGCAGCACTTTTGGCGGTAACCCGGTAGCGGTGGCCGCAGCCATGGCTACGCTGCAAGTCATTGAAACGGAAGGGCTGCTCGACTACGCCACCGAAGCAGGCGAATACATGATGGATGCCCTGTTTGAGATGGAAACCAAGCACCCCAGTATCGGCCAGGTGCGGGGGCGTGGCCTGATGGTGGGCGTCGAATTTGTCTCTGACCGCCACACCAAAGAGCGAGGCATCCAGGTGCGCAACCACGTCATCCAACGTGGTTTTGAAGAAGGGCTGCTGCTGCTACCTTGCGGCGAAAATACCATACGGCTGACGCCGCCTCTTAACACGTCCCGCAAACTATTGGATGAAGGGCTGCAAATCTTTGAATACGTGGTCGGTGAAGCCGAAGCGTGGTATTTGTAGTCATGCGTGCCAGGATGGGTGAAGATTCTTCGACACAAATTGCCCCAATTTCTGTTAGCGTTTCCGTGTGAACCTGTGGCGGTAAGGTCATCTGGCAGGTTGCCCCTTCCGCAGCATCTTCGCGCTCCACGTGAGCGGGCTTCCACGTGAACCCATTTTTCGTAGGAGAATCCATGCCCTCACAAATCGAAGACATTAACCAACGTCTGTACCTGGGAGCGGTGCCCGCTATGGCCACCCCCCTGCGCCCTGATGGTCGCGTGGACTCAACGGCGGTGCAGGCGCTGGTAAATTGGTTAATTAGTAAGGAGGTTGCCGGCATTTTTGCCGGCGGCACGACGGGTGAAGGTATTCTGCTGCCGCTGACCGAGCGGCAGCAGTTACACCAGGCAGCCGTGGCCGCGGCAGATGGACGCGTTCCCGTATTGGTGCACGCCGGCGCCAATAACACCAGCGACACCCTTGCCCTGGCGCAACATGCCGGCGCCATTGGCGCTGACGGCATCGTGGTCATCACCCCCACCTTCTACTCTATGCCCGACGACGCCCTGGCCGCCTATTTCCAGGCTATTGCCGACGTGATCCCTGATGTGCCCTTGTTTTTGTATGACATTCCGCATATGGCTGTCAATGGCGTCAGCCCCCGCCTGCTGGCGCTGCTGGCGGAGACCGTCCCCAATCTGGCAGGCGTGAAATGCAGCCGCCCCGATGCCCAGCACGTGCGCCAACTGATTGACGCCGCGCCCGATCTGGCGGTGTATGCCGGCAATGAACGGATTGCTCTGGGCCTGCTGGCGCTGGGGGCGAACGGCCTCATCAGTGGTCTGGCGACGGCTATGCCCGAGCCGTTTGTAGCCCTGACTGCTGCTGTGCAGTCGAGCAATTGGCCGGCAGCACAGGGCATTCAACGCCAGATCAACCGGCTGTTGGATGCTTTACCCGCCGCCCAACGCCTTGGCGCGATCAAGACCATTTTGAACAGCCGCGGCCTGGCTGTGGGGCAGCCGCTGCCTCCCCGCCCGCCTTGCCCGGACACAAACCTTTGGTTACAGTTGGAAAACATCTGGCAACATGGGTCAGAGTAGAAGTTCCACTTCCGCGAGAAGTTGAACTTCATGACAGAGTTGAATTTCTGTAAGCCCCGGCAATGGGACACCCTTTATGCACCTGCTTTTGTTTGACATTGACGGAACTCTTATCTACGCCAATCGCACCGGTCGCGCGGCTTTGCTGGCTGCTCTGGAGCAGACGTTTGGGGTCAGTGGGCCGGCAGACCAATACGATATGAGCGGCAAAACAGACCCGCAGATTATTATGGATTTGATGACGGCTGCCGGCATTCCCGCCGAGCACATTACGGCCAAACTTTCCCTGGTTTACAAACACATGGCAGTCAAAGGACACCAGGTCTTCACCCCAGAAAATGGCTTGAAACCTTGCCCTGGCGTGCTGCCGCTGCTGGCTGCCTTACGGCAACGCCCAGACGTTGTCCTGGGTCTGCTGACAGGCAATATTGCCGCCACCGCGCCGCTCAAGCTGGCCGGGGCGGGCATTGACCCTGCCCAATTCCGCCTGGGCGCATACGGTTCCGATGCCGCCGACCGCAACCTGCTGCCCCCCATTGCCATGCAGCGCGCCACCCAGCTTACGGGGCACCTCTTTAACCAGACCAATACAACCATTGTTGGTGATACACCCGCCGACATCCTATGTGCCCGCAGCGCCAATGTCACGTCGGTGGCCGTGGCCACCGGGCGGTATACAACGGCCACCCTGTCCCACTACCGCCCCCATCATTTGCTGGAAAATCTGTTGGATACCGAGGCTGTGCTGCAAAAGCTGCTGCTGGTGTAAGTTGAAGTTCGCTATTTGCCGGAAACGAATAGCGGATTATAATGCGGGCATGTGCCGGCAGCGGCTACCGGGCAGCCAGTGCTCAGCAGCGGCGCCAAACGCCAGGAACCCTACGAAACCATCATGAACAATTCCAGGAAAATCGTGGACGGCCTCCCCTTGTATACGGATACCCCTACTCAGCTTACTTTTGAGCAGCTTTACGCCTGGGTTATCTGGCAGTTCCCCCGCCCCAAACAAGATGGTATGTGCGGCGCAGTCCGTCCTCCCTGCCAGCATGAGGGCTGGTTTCCGGCGATTATTCGCAGCCAGGAAGAGGTAGTTGCCGTCTATGGGCACGTGCCGCAAATTTTCAGCACGCCAGAAGCTGCCGCCGATTGGCTGGCTACGTTGGAAGCCTGATTGCGGCGGCTCAGAATCAAATGACCATGCCATCCGGCAGAATGGCATTTTTGGGGATAATGACCAACCCGTCGCGAGCCACCCAGTTATCTGCTTCAGAATCAGGCCGGCTGGAATCCATACTGATGTGGACGCCTTTGCCAATACGCGCATTTTTGTCAATGATTGCCCCTTCAATGAGCGTACCATCCCCAATGCCGATGTTGGGTCTCCCCAGACGGCGATTTTCGGCGCGATCGGCGTCAGTTTCATAATAATCAGCCCCCATGAGGACTGACTCCCGAATCACCACGTTTTTGCCAATGACGCTGCGCAAACCAATAACCGAGTTGTGAATGGAAGCCTGCACAATAAGGGAGCCGTCTCCTAACAGCACGTTTTCCATTTCTTGTCCTTGCATTGCCGTACCGGGCAAGAAACGGGGGCGCGTGTAGATGGGGCGCTGGGGATCGTAGAAATTAAACGGGGGGTTGGGCTGGGTCAACTGTAAATTGACCTCGTAGAAGCGGCGAATGGTACCGATATCTTCCCAGTAATCGTTGAAAGGAAATCCTAGAACCTTGTGCGTATGCAAAGCGCCAGGAATAATGTCGTGACCGAAATCGTCCGCGCCATCTTTTGTCACCAGCGCCAACAACACATCTACGTTAAAGACATAGATGCCCATGGAAGCCATATACGGTTTGTCTGGATCGCTGCCGCTTTCCATCCCTTCCAGTTCAGCGGCGGTTTTGGGTTTTTCGCGGAAGGTGGTGATCTGACCGGTATCGTTCAGTTTGAGGATGCCTAATTGGGAAGCATCGCTGCGCGGCACAGGCTGCACTGCCACTGAAATGTCAGCCCCGTTATCCACGTGATACTCTACAAATTCGGCGTAATCCATGCGGTAGAGATGATCGCCTGCCAGGACAAGCACGTATTTGACGCCGGCGGAGTGAATTTCGATGGTTTGCTTGCGGACGGCGTCGGCTGTGCCCTGATACCAGTCAACGCTGGTGGGTGTCTGTTCTGCCGCCCAGATTTGCACCCAACCCTTGGAGAACACATCCCGAATGTAGGTCTGGTAAATGTGGCGATGTAGGGAAACGGAGTTGTATTGGGTGAGGATGGCGATTTTCTCAATGCCGGCATTAATGCAGTTGCTCATTGGAATATCAATCAGACGATAACGCCCGGCCAACGGCACCGCTGGTTTGGAGCGCTCCCGCGTCAACGGATATAACCGCGCGCCCCGCCCGCCGCCCAGAATAAGCCCAAGAACGTCATTCATACGCATAGTAGAAGCCCCTTGTGTCCGACGTGTCAGGAAAACAACAACCTGTATCTATTATAACGCTTTCCACCTGTTCCTGACCAACGCGGCCGGGCAAACAGGCGCATGGCAGTTTTCGGGTGGCGTTTTACTGATTGGAACGTGTGTGCTATCATTCGCGGGTTGTTTACGCTGAAGGAGATAATATGAGTCGAGTCATTAATACAAACAGCCCCACCAAGGTGCGCAACCAAAACCGGCGCACGATTGCCGAGATATTGCGCCACCTGATAGGCAAAAGCGCCATTGACAGCGAAGCCAAAGACATGGCCGCGCACATTGTCTTCTGCCTGCGGGAGATCAACGAAGGCGTGGAGCAGACAACGCAGGCCTGGGAAAAACGGGGCTATTGGATGAAATCAGAACGCTTTTTGCGGGAGTGGGAATGGAGCAAAGAGATGGCGTATAACCTGGAAGACGTTATTCGCCACGAGGCCTGGGACTTGCTGCCAGAACTGCTGGCAGAAATGCTGCCCAATTTCGCCGACATTGAATTAAAGTCCATGACGCGCAACCCGACCACCTGGCAAGCCGCCTACAGACAATTGCAGAAAGAACCCCCCAGCGCTCCCCCCTGGTAAACATACGCTTACTGCCTGCCCGCCGCGGCCAACCGCTCTGCGCCATAAATGTGGCGCATGTCAGGTTGTTCGGTGCAGTAGTAGTGCACCCAAATATAAAGGTGGTTGAAAAAAGCCACGACCACAGCCAGGCGGGAGTCGAGCAGCAGCCCGGGCAGATAAAGCGCCAGAAAGCCAGTCGTATACATAGCGTTGTTTACATAACGAAATATACCCTGGCGCACAAACGGTTTACGCGCATACGCCGGGTCAAAATGATCAAGCCCCATCGCCCGCCGGATGCCAAAATAACGGGCCACAGAGTAACTGAGATAGAGTGACGGCAGCAGCAAGAACAGCGCCAGCGCGCCCCGCAGCTGCGCCGGAGCCAATAGGGTGCCCTGGTCAGCCACAGCCAGGGTAATAAGCAAGAGTGCGCGACCGGCCAACAAGACCATAAAGATGGCGCCGTAAAGAGGGAAGGCCAGCCCCCCCAACCAGCGCGTGGGCAGGCCATAATGAAGCTGCATGCGCCACACAAGCCAGACAAAAAGCTGATGCACGATGGGTACAGCGACTGCCAACCAGTACCAGGTGGGCGTGGAAACGCCCAGAAATTGCCCATCAACAGCCCCAATGGATAATAGCCAGCCTAACATGGGTAACGACACGACCAGCGCTGCCGCGTGCCAACCCTGCTTTTCCCAAATCTTCATCTTGCCACTCGAATCAATGCCCAGGGTGTGTGTGATCACTGGTAGGGATAGCATAATGGGAATTGCAGCCAGAGTCAACACAGGTGGCATACGTGAATTGAAAGGCTTATTATTGGGTGTCCTTGTTGGATAGAAACTGGCGCGCGGTCTTGTCTATCGGTATCTAGTTTGAAACGCTTAAACCCACTCTTTCTGCCCGTTTGGCTGCTGCTCATCATCGGTTTGGGGAGCCTGGCGGCCTGTTTGCCGGCTGCGCCGGCTGCGCCTACACTGGCGGCGTTGGCGCCCACGCCCCTGCCGGCAACCTCCTGGCCTCCCACAGCCATACCAACCACCACCCCTAAAACCACCCTGACACCCACGACAGCCCCTCCTCCCACCCAAACACTTGTCCCTACCGCAACGCCCACGCCTGTTTGTGCCACGCCAGGCCGCATCGAAACAGGTTATTATCCCAGTCTGGTTGACGGGCCGCAGCGGGTTTTTCGCATCTACCTGCCTCCCTGTTATGGCCAGGATGGACGCGTTTATCCGGTGCTGTATTTGCTGCACGGCAATGGCCAGGACGAAACCAAATGGGACAGTGTAGGCATAGATGAAGCAGCCGATCGGGGTGTCTTCAGTCGTCTGCTGCCACCGGTGATCATTGTGATGCCGGCAGGCGGTTGGGCCATGTATCACACATCAGGCGGCCCCTGGTCTTTTGAAGCGGTGATTGTGGATTATCTGGTTCCCTACATTGACGCCACTTATTGTACCTGGCGCGTTCCCGCCGGGCGGGCGATTGGTGGCATTTCACGCGGCGGTTATTGGGCGCTGGAAATCGCCTTCCGCCACCCGGCCGACTTTGCCAGCGTCGGCGGGCACAGCGCCGCCTTGTTGGATACGGCTGCCGGCCCTGATTTGAACCCGCAGTACACAGGGTTAACGCCTGGGCTAGGGGCGCTGCGCGTTTATCTGGACGCAGGCGCAAACGATCTAGGAGTTTTATCTAATTTGGAGCGACTGCACGAGGATATGGTGGATGCCGGCATTCCCCACGAATGGTATCTCAACGAAGGCGGGCACGACGATACTTATTGGACCAGCCAGTCAGCTAACTACCTGGCCTGGTACGCTGCCCCCTGGCCCCAAGACCGCCAACAATACCCCCCCTGCCCACAAGCAACGCAGCACCCTTAGCGAGAACGGATCACTTCCATTTTTTGCTGCCAGAATGTATCCGTCTCCAGCGAGTTAGCCGACTGCATCCGCCGCAGCAGTTTGCGCAGGCTACGGCGGTGCCATTGCGCCAGCGTGCGCGTGATGAGGGTGTTTTCTTCATCTTCCAGAAACATGAGCCGCCTGGCCATGATTTCCTTGATGCGGCCATTGCTTTTCAGGAACGACACCATGCTGCTTACTTTGCCGTTCATCTTGGTTCTCCTACAAAATCGCCTTACACAACAACCCGCTCATGCGGCAGTGCCAATCGGATAGGGTTCCCATCCGATTGGCAAACAAGGGTGTTTGGGCTAAAAATCCTTGTCTATCATCGTATGCCCTGCTCCAGGGAACACTTCAAAAGACCTCTGACGATCTTTCTCGTCACCTACTATATCAGGTAAGTGGGTATCACAGTGATAAGTAGATTACATACCAACCTTTGGTACTATCGCACCAAACGTCTGCATCGGCGGAGTTCCCATCCTCCCCAGACGCAGCCGCGTAACAACTACATCACCACCCCGCCGTTAACGTTGATCACCTGACCGGTGATGAAACTGGCGGCATCTGAAGCCAGAAACACAGCCATTTCCGCCACATCCTGCGGGCGTCCCCAGCGGCGCAGCGGCGTCTCGGCCAGCACACGTTCCTGCCAGGCCGCGCTGGCGTTTTGACCCCACTCCGTCTGGATGAATCCAGGGGCAATGCAGTTGACGCGCACCGTCGGGGCCAGGCTGCGCGCCAGACTCTTAGTATAACCCATAATGGCCGCTTTCGAGATGGCAAATAGTTCGGCTGTCTCGCCTGCCATGCCGCCGGCCAGCGCCTTATCCCACCCCACGTTCAAAATCACGCCGCCGCCAGCGGCGATCATGCGCTCGCCCACACTCCAACTGCACAGCGCCGTGCCCCGCACGTCCACGTGCAGCACCATCTCCAACTTTCGGACGCGGGGCAGGCGGCGATTGGGTAGGGTGATGATGTCACTGCCGGCATTATTGACCCATACATCCACACCTCCCAACCACGCCCATGCCTCCTGCACCAGCCTGGTCACCTCGTCTGCCTGCGACACATCGGCGGGCAGCGCTAACCCCCGCCGCCCCAACGCTTCAATCTCGGCGACCGTCGCCGCGGCTACTGCCGTAGAATGCAGATAGTTAACCACCACGTCAGCCCCGGCTCGGGCCAGCGCCAGGGCAATTGCCCGCCCAATGCCGCGGCTGCTGCCCGTCACCACGGCCCGCTTACCCGCCAATACGTCCATCATGCTCCTATACAAATAGCACGCAGATTAACGCGGACGGGCGCAATCTGCGAAATCTGTGATTATTTTCATTCATCGCGGTGCGCTTCGCCCACGGAGACCTGTTCAATTTC
>CAZDSN010000030.1:0-15335 GCA_964507675.1 uncultured Ardenticatenaceae bacterium
AGGCGTATCCGGCGGGCCCGATTCCGTGGCCCTGTGGCACGCGCTGGCTTATTCCCGTTTACACCCTCCGGCTAATCTGATTGCCGCTTACCTGGACCATGGTTGGCGGCCGGCGGCGCGCACCGAAGCAGCCTTTGTGGCTGCGCTGGCGGCGCAAACGGGCAGTCGTTTTCGCACGGCGCAGGTTGACGTGCCGGCATTAGCGCGCGCCCGCGGCCAGACGTTAGAAGAAGTTGCGCGCGAAAGCCGCTATGATTTTTTGGCGCAGGTAGCCCAGGAAGAGGGAGCTGCTTTTGTCCTTGTCGCCCATCACGCTGACGATCAGGCAGAGACTGTCTTGATGCATCTGCTGCGGGGGGCAGGTATGGCTGGTTTACGGGGCATGCTGCCGGCAGCGCCGCTGCCCCGCGCGCCTCATATCACGCTGTTGCGCCCGCTGTTGCCCGTTAAACGAACCGATATTGAAGCGTACTGCCAGGAACACGCTCTACAAACCCTGGTAGATGAATCCAATAGGGATACCAGCCATTATCGTAACCGGTTGCGCCATGAACTGCTGCCTCTGCTGGCTGCTTATAATCCACAGATTGGTGACCGCCTGAATCATCTGGCGGCGCTGATGGCTGCCGATTATGAGCTGTTGGATAGCACGTGTGAACGTCACTTTGTCCAGTTGCAGCGGCGACGTGGGGATGGCTGGTTGGAATTGGATTTGCACGGCTGGCGAGCGCTACCGCTATCGTTACGCCGTGGCCTGCTGCGCTACGCCGTAGGGCAGCTTCGGCCTGCGGTGCGCGACGTTGGCTTTAAGGCCGGTGAATTAGCTCGCCAGACAGCCGAAACAGGCCCGGTGGGCAAAGAGGCCATGCTGCCTGGCGGCGTGATCCTGCGCGTGGGCTATCACTCTCTGGAACTGTTGTGCGGCAACACGTTCCAACCCGTCGCGCTGCCGCAGCTTCTCAACAATGAGCGCCTACCGTTGCCTTTGCCTGGCCGGGTGGCGTTGGACAATGGGTGGGTATTAGAGAGCCAACGCCTGGAAGGAGTAGACCTGGTACAGGTGCAGCAGAACCGCGATCCCTGGCAGGCTGTGATTCAGCTACCTGCCGGCACGCCCTTGTGGCTGCGGTCGCGTTTGCCTGGGGAAAGTTTTCAGCCGTTGGGATTGGGGGGGCGTTCAACGTCGTTGAAAGAGGCCATGATTAACCGTAAAATTCCGGTAGCGCTCAGACCCCTGTGGCCCCTGGTAGCTACGCCGCAGCATCTGGTCTGGTTTGTGGGGCACCAACTGGACGAACGCGCTTGCATCCAGCGTGAGGGTCAGCCTGGCTGGCGTTTGCACTGTTATCGCCTTTTCGATTTAGCTCAGGTCTTTGGGTAATCGCTGTATGCCATTCTATCGCAGGGCAAGCTGTAAGCCTGCCCCCCGGTGGCGTTAAAGCCCAAAGCGCATTTGGGCGTCGTAATACTCGTCTATGGTGGCTGCCAGATTCTGGGGCGTCAAATCGGGGAAGAAGTCAGGTAAAAACGACCAACCGGCGTAGCTCGTCTGCAACGGCATAAAACCGCTGGTGTGGGGGATATCCCCGACGTGAACGCCTGTGCGTACGACCAGATCGGGCAACGGTTGACCGGCTGTGTCGAGATAGTCATAAATCAGGTTGGGGTTTTTGGTTAGCGCATCCACCGCCAGTTCCCCGCGGCTGATGGCCTGCGCAATTTTGGTCGTGGCCCGGCCCAGCTCGTCAACGCCGCCATAGTCCAGAGCCAGGTTAAAATAGTAACGATCAAATATGGCTGTCCGCTCTTCCAGCCGTTTGATGGAGGTCAGAATAGAGCGGGACAGGCGATCTTTGCGTCCCAGGTGAACGAAACGTGTCTGGTTATTGATGATTTCGGCAATGGCTTCCTCGTCGCGCAAATAGCGCGCCGCCAGACTCATGAGGAAATTGACCTGGTCGCCTTGTCGCTGCCAGTTTTCCGTGGAGAAGGTCCAGAAGGTCGCGTGTCGGATATCCCACTGCCGGCACGCTTTGGCGATACCTTTGATCACCTCAACGCCCATGCGGTGACCGTGTTGGGCAGATAATCCCTTGTTATTTGCCGCGCGGCGGTTCCCATCACAGATCACGGCCAGGTGCTTGATCTTGTTGGGACCGTGATTCAGTTTGGGGACGTCGCTCCAGGTGACTTCTATCTGCTGTAGCCACTCATCCAGGGCGACGGATGACTTAAGTATATTGATATTCACTACGTTTTCCTCTCATGAAGGCTTTACCCGAACCGTGCTGCTGGGGGTCTTGCATCTAGCCGTATCACCGTGTCGGTAATTATCATGCGAATAGGCGCTATTGCCAAAAGTTGCCACCCTACGAGTTGTACACGGTGATAGGACGGTATACGTTCCCCAGGCTTACGGGGAGTATGACATGTGTGCGACGTTGCTGGTGATGCCGGCAGGCGCCAGCCTGGATTTTGTCAGCCAGTCAGTCGGCAAAAGTTAAACATGGTCGCGTGCGCCGCGCACTTGTTGACTTAGGGCGAGCGCCTCAGTATACTATGTTTCGGTCTGGTTACATAGATCGGGGCGTAGCTCAGTTTGGTAGAGTGCTCGGTTTGGGACCGAGAGGTCGTCGGTTCGAGCCCGGCCGCCCCGACTTTTTGCGGCAGTGGTGTAGGGGTAACACATGAGCCTTCCAAGCTCCTATCACGGGTTCGAATCCCGTCTGCCGCTTTCTGGGAGCATTATCCACTTTTCATATAGCGGGCCTGTAGCTCAACGGCAGAGCAGTCGGCTCATAACCGATAGGTTCCAGGTTCGAATCCTGGCAGGCCCATTTATGTGAAAACAGGGCAGTCTGACAGTTGAATTCCCACCAACCGGTACACGTCTGTAGCAAAGCGTTCGATGAAGTAGCGGTCGTGGACGACTGCCAGAACTGTGCCTTCGAATTGAGATAGCGCCTGTTCAAACAAAGTGCGGGAGGGGATGTCCAGGTGGTTGATCGGTTCGTCCAGGAGGAGGAAGTTACACCCCTGGGCGATCAGGCAGGCCAGCATCAGGCGAGCGCGCTCGCCGTAGCTCAACTGCTGAACAGGGCGGAGGGCGTCGTCCCCGGTGAAAAGGTAGAAGTGGAGGTAGGAACGAGCTTCCGTCTCGTTCATGGCTGCCACCTGCTGCACCATTTGCAACGGCGTGAGGGTGGAGTCGAGCATTCCCTGTTCCTGCGCCATGTAGCCCAGGCGGACGCTGCCGCCCAGGCGCACACGCCCGGCCAGTGGCGGCAGTTCACCGGCAATGGTGCGCAGCAGCGTAGTTTTGCCCACGCCATTCTCGCCCGTCAAGACGACGCGCTGCCCAGCCTGAATCTGGAAATTTAGCCCCGACAGCAGCGGCTTGTCATACCCCACAGCCACGTCTTCGAGGGTGAGGACGTGCTGGCCCAGGTGCGTGCCGGCATCAAAGTCCAGCTTCACCTGCCAATGCCGCGCCGGTTTCTCCACCCGCTCATCTGATTCCAGGTATCGCTCCAGCTTTTTCTCGCGCCCCTTCGCCTTTTTCGCCACCTTCTTCGCCAGCCGCCGCACGTAAGGCTGTCCCGGCGTCGTCGTCCGCTCCACCGAGCGCGCCTGTTCCTTCGTGTGGGCGATATCCTGCTTCATGCGCCGGATTTCATATACCTGGTCGCGCCACTGCGCCCATTGGTGCGCCTGTTCCTGCTGGAACTGCTCCAGGTAGTCGCTGTAGTTGCCCTCGTATTCGCGCACCCTATGCGTATCGGGGTTCAGGTCCAGAATGCGTGAGGTTGTGCGGTCCAGAAACGTGCGGTCGTGGGAGACAATCAGCGCGCCGCCAGGGAAAGCCGCCAGCCACTCTTCCAGCCACTCCAGCATGGCGATGTCCAGGTGGTTGGTGGGTTCGTCCAGCAGCAGTAGTTCCGGGTCGTTCAGGAGCACCAGCGCCAGCGATAGGCGCGTTTTTTGTCCGCCGGAGAGGTTGGCGGCGGGCGTGCCGGCAGGAACGTTCGCCAATCCCAACGCCGCCAACAATGCCGGCGCGCGCCCCGGATCGTGACGGCTCAGCCGTTCCAGCGCCAGGTCGTAGGCTTCCTGCCAGCCGGCGGGCAGCGGCTCGGCGGCTAAGGCTAGCGCCAGGCGGGCCACGTCCGCTTCCAACTGCGCCTGGTCGCCAGCCGCCTGCGCTACAATCTGGCCCAGGGTCAGCCCTGGCTCAGGTTCAAACCCCTGCGCCAGGTAGCCAATGCGCAGGGAACGGGGGACGGTGGCTATGGCGCCGCTGTCTGCCTGCTCCACGCCGGCCAGAATGCGCAGCAGCGTCGTTTTGCCGCAGCCATTGGGCCCAATGAGACCAACGCGGTCGCCCGCGTTGATCGTAAATGTGATGTTGTACAGAATGGGGTTGATGCCGTAAGATTTGCTGATTTGATGCGCCGTTAGCATGGGGCCTCCATAGGATGGAGATTACAAAAATCTGGAAGATTTTTGTAATCTGGCGCGACAGTAACGCGCCGGTTCCGGGGAGTGTGCAGGCGGAACGGGGTGGCTGGCCTGCTCAGTTGTGCTAACTAGCGAATTCTCATCGGCGACCTCGAAGGTAAGTGGTTATTTAGTGTGGGTGAATTGTAGCATAAGTGTGACAGGCAGGCGAGCAGGGGTTCATTCCCAAGTTTGACTCTTATGGCTATTGCAGAGCAGCGATGAAATTGCCGGTCCACAAGCCAAAAATGCCGGAGCCGTCCTGACAGGTGCGCACGCCTTGTAAGTAGGGGCCGGGGAGGATGAACGTTCCTGAGGAGAAGGCGTCGCATTTGTAGCCCGGATCATATTGCAGGATCATGCGCCCCGGGTCGGGCTGCGTTTCCCAGGTGCCGGTCTCCGCGTCGTTGTCTACAAATGTGCCATCTAGCAGCAGCCAGACGCGGCTGGTGCCGCCGCTGCCGTCCACCATGTGATAGGTCAGGTCCATGATCAGGTCAATGTCCGCTTCATCCACAACCAGGGTGCGCACCGTGGCGGCGTTGTCATTCAGGTCGTGCTCATACGTGCTTTGGGCGGCAGTGGTGGTATAGGTGTAGATACCCAACTGGCTGGGCACAATGTGCAGATTGCTGGCGACTATTTGCCCAGGAGCCAGGGTGTTGAGGTGGCAGGTGACGACGTTGCTGGCGTCGTCGTGGCAGTCGCTGACGTAAACGCCATCTGCCAGCGCCTTGACCTCATTGCGGGAGAGGGCGCGGCGGAAGACCATGATTTCGTCCAGACTGCCGTTGAAGTAGTTGCTGGCCCAGGGAGCGCGGCCCACGGTGAAGGCAAACGGTGTGCTGCCAATGGGATAGTTACCCGCTGGAATGCGGGCGACTTCGCTGCCGTTGATGTAGCCAACCAGGTCACCGCCCGTTTTCCAGGTCATAGCCACGTGCAGCCAGGTGTTTGCCGGCAGCGTACCCGCCTGAAAGCTGTACAACGTACCTACCGAATCCCACACCTGGGCATACAGCTTATTTTGATAGTAGCCCAAGGCGTAGCCGTAGCCCAGTTGTCCCTTTCCCAGGAATTTGCGGTCCGAACTGGTGGAGGAGGATTTGAACCAGAGGGCCAGAGTGAGTTCCGCGCCTGGATTTAAGCCTTCGCCCGTGGGGCCAACGATGTAGTCGTCGCCATAAAAGTCAAGGGCTGTGCCATAGCGTCCCGGAATGCCGGCAGTAGGACAGGTCGTTTGGGTGACGCAGGTGAGGTCGTCCCCATAACTGGAATTGTCGTGGAGCGTCTGCGCGCCTGCCGCGTCGTCCAGGTGTAAATTCAGGCGCGTTTCGGCGTTCAGAGAGGGAGCAAAGCTGAAGCTGGGCGGCAGCAGGGTAGTCATAGTAATGAAGCGACCGTTGTTAGGCCCTTCGTTAGCCAACAGCACGGTGTAAGTAAATGGTTTGCCTTGCACAGCCAGGCCCGGGTTTGCCCGTTCTTGCGCTGTCAGATTGGCTGCCGTGCCCACCGGAGCGGCAATGGTCAAGGCGTTGTCTGCTGGCGTATAGTCAATCTCGTAGCTGGCAACGGCGGCGGTGTTCAACATCTGACCCGCCTGCGTGGGCAACACGGCTACGGTCAGTTGCGCGGATGCGCCGCCCGGCAGGTTGCCCCAGGCGCAGGCGACGCGAATCCCCAGGTAAGAACATTCACCCTGGCTGGTGGTGTAGGTGATGACGACGCTGTGCGTGGGGAAGGTGTTGGTGATGAAGACGTTGGTGGCGATTTCGGTGCTGGTGTTCACCACGGTTACGGTGAAGGTCAGCACGTCGCCCAGATGGGGGGAAGCCGGAGCGCTGGACAGGCTGAGGGACAGGTCGGTGCAGAAACAGATGCTATTTTCCAGGCTGCCGGCATTGTCCGGCAAATATGCTTCCGGGTTGGCGGCAAAAGCCACGACTTCGTTGCCCACCTGGGCGGGGTGGTCGGGCGGCATCACTTGAATCAGCAGGTTGGCGGCGCTGTTGGCAGCCAGCGTGGGCAAGGTACAGGTGACCACGCTGCCGGCATTATCGCACACGCCGCCGTCCACGCTGGCGGAAATGAACGTGAGATTGGCGTCCAGGGTATCCGTGATCACCACGTTAGCGGCGGCTTGCGGGCCATCATTGTGCAGGACAATGGCATAGGTGAAGGGCGCGTCTGCCGGCAGGAACTCCGGCAGCGGTTCATACGCCAGCCACAGGTCAACCTCGCTGAACGTCTCAAATGCGCCGATGTCGCAGCTATAGCTTTGCGGGCGGGCAATGCCGCGCTGATCGGCGGCGGCGCAGGCAGCGTCATTGCCGGCATTGATCGCCGGGCTGTATGGCAGCAGGGCGTGCGTCAGCGTGGGCCCGCCATTGTCAGCCAATGTGTCCGTCAGCACGGTGGTGAAGACGTTTGCAGGCGCAACCACCAGACCTGTGTCATCGGGCGCGGGGCAGCCCGTGTTCTGTCCGGTCAGGTTGTAGCCGCCGTATGCGATGGGCCCGGCGCAGTCGGCGTTGCTGCTGGCGGCATTGCCGGCAATCAGGCTGTTTCTGAAGGTCAGCGTGCCATTTTCATTGAACAAGCCGCCGCCGCCGCTCACGTTCTGGTTGGCGGTAAACGTGACGTTATTCAGCATGGCTTCGCCCGCGTGCAGATAGAAGCCGGCCCCATAGTCGCCGCTGGCATCCGGGTTGCCGCTGTTGCCGGAAAAGGTGCTGTTGCGCATGTGCGCGCCGCCCGCCGTTTGCGAGACGCCGCCGCCATATTTAAGGGCTATGTTGCCGGAAAAGGCGCTGCGGGCCACGGTCAGGTTGCCCACGTTGTAGACGCCGCCGCCTTCATAGCCGGCGCGATTGTTGTCCAGGGTGGTATCGCTGATACTCGTTACGCCAGACAGGTTGTATATGCCGCCGCCTGTGCCTGACTCCGCCACGTTGCCGTCCAAAACGCTGGCATAGACGGTTACCGCGCCGTTTTGGTTGAAGATGCCGCCGCCATGCCCGCCATATTCCTGGGGCGGGTTGACAGCCTTGACGGCGGTGTTCTGGCTGACTTCGCTGTTGAGCAGCGTCAGCGCGCCGTACTGGTTGAAGATGCCGCCGCCACGATTGTTGGTCGTGGTATTGCCGGCAGCGTTATTCCCGGTCACCGTGACGTCTTGCAGCGTCAGCGCGCCCGCGTTAAAGATGCCGCCGCCATAAGCGGCGTAGCCGTCGCGGATGGTCAGACTCTTGAGGTTAACGGCGTGGCTGCCGTTAATGGCCAGGACGCGGTAGGCGTTACTGCCGCTGAGGGTGACGCCGGGGGCAGTGGAACCATCAATGGTCACCGGCGTATTCACCAGCAGTTGGGCAGAGGTGAGGGAAATGGTGGTGGGCGCGGGAAAGTCAAAGGTGATGACGCCCTGCGGGCAGATGTCCAACAGCGCCTGGCGCAGACTGCCGGGTCCGCTGTCAGCGGCGCTGGCGACGACGATGGTCGGGCTGCAATCGCCGGCAGCGACGGCTGGATGGCGCAGAAGAATGCCGGCAGTTGCCGCCGCCAACACGACCACTGCCAGGGCAATACAGGCTTTCCATCGTTCGAATAACATACCGTTTCCTTCCCCTGGCGGTTTTTACGTCCGCCAGATAGGGTCTACCAGGTAGTGCCTACCAGGTAGGGTCTACCAGGTAGGGCCTACCGCAACAGGCTGAAAGATTTTTCGCTCCTACCGGCTGCCTGGGGCACGAACTCGCCGCGCCACAAGCCTACCAGTCCCGAGCCGTCCTGGCAGACGCGCAAGCCGCGGGCGACGGGCGGCAGCCCGGCGATTTCGCCCGTCATCAAGGCGCCGCACTGATAAAGGTCCTCATAATCCAATTGCAGGCGCGGCGGTTCTGTCAAGATTTGCCACAAGCCCGTGCTGATGTCGTTGTCCATAAATGTGCCATCGCCCAACATCCAGACGCGATTGATGCCGCCGGTCAGGTCTTGCATAATGTAAGACACGTCCACAATCGCCTGGATGTCCGTCTGGCGCAGCACGTAGGTGCGCAGCAGCGCCTCATTGTTGGCAGCGTCGGGGTCGTCAATCTCGTGGGTCACCACCGCCTCATACTCAAATAAGCCTAACTGGAATGGTTGAGCCACCGTGTTCACCAGCACGGTCTGGTCTACGTCCAGCGAAGCCATGGTGCAGGTGATGGTCTGGCTGGCTTCGTCGCAGTCGGCGACATAGCCGCCGCCAACCAGCGACAAAATTTCGCGCTGCGACAAGACGCGGTTGAACACGACCACCTCATCCAGGCGACCGTTGAAGTAAAAACCGCTCCAGGGCGCCCGCCCCAGGATAAACGGGTTGTCATTGCTGCCGATGGGGTAACTGCCGGCAGGAATGCGATTGACTTCCATACCATTGACATAACCAATCAAAAACCCATTTGTTTGCCAGGTCATGGCGACATGCGTCCAGGTGTTGTTAGGAATAGAGCCTGCCGTGAAGCTGTACCGTGTGCCCACGGCATCCCATACCTCCGGGTACAGCTTGTTATCAATGTGGCTGAGAGCATACCCTTCGCCAGGGTATACTCTCTTGCCGCCGAACTTTTTGTCAATGTCGGCATTGGCGCTATAGACCCAAAGGGCAAAGGTCAATTCTTCGCCTGGATTGAGGTCCTCGCCCGTGGGGGCTTGCAAATAGTCGTTGCTGCCATCGAACTGCACGGCTATGCCAAACTGCCCGCTTGCGCCGGCGGTGGGGCAGGTGGAACCGGCGCAGGTGAGGGCGGTGCCGTAGCTGGAACTATCGGTAAACGTGGTCGCGCCCGCCGGTTCGTCCAGGTGGTAATGCAGCCGCGCCTCATCGGTGAAGGGGGGAATATAAACCATGCCCGGCGGCAGCGCTGCCGTCAGCGTAATTGGTTCAGCCCGCTGCGGACCCGCGTTTTGCAGCGCCAGGGTGAAGGTGAATGGCTGTCCGCGCACTGCCACGCCGGGGTTTGCCAGATTGGTCACGCTGACGTCCGCCAGCGGACGCAGGATGGTTTGCAATTCCGTGCTGTTGTCCTGCGGGTGGTAGTCAAAGGCAAAACTGGCAACGACGGCGCTGTTGGTCAGGTCAATGGCGCCCGGGTTCGGCTGCACGGCTACCTGGAACTGCGCCGTTTGCCCACCCGCCAGGCTGCCTAACTGGCAGGCGATGGCCAGCCCCAAATAGAGACACTCCCCCTGGCTGGTAGTGTAGCTGAGGACGGTGGTGTTGGCGGGAAACGTGTCGGTCAGGTAGACGCCTGTCGTGACTTCCGTATCGCTGTTGACGACGGTCACGGTGAAGGTGATGACGTTGCCGTAATAGGCGGGGTCAGGGAAGCTGGTCTGGCTGATGACCAGGTCGGTGCAGTAACAAACGGTGTTGGCTGCGGCGGCGCTGTTGTCCGGCAGGTACGCTTCCTGGTCGCTGGCGAAAATGACGGCGCTGTTGCTGATTTGCGCCGGGCGGTCGGGCGGCATGACGACGATTTCCACCGTGGTGGTGGTGTTAGCCGGAATAAGCGACAGCGTGCAGGTGATAATTCCGTCCGCATGGGCGCAATCCCCCAGGTCGGCGTCCGCCGAAAGGAAGGCAACGGCTGCCGGCAGCGTATTGGTGAAGATGGCGTTGTGCGCCGCCAGGGGCCCGCCATTGGTGATGACGGCGGTGTAGATCAGCGGTTCGTCAGCCGGGATGTACGTGGGCAGGTCGGCGAACGCCAGGATCAGGTCAATGTCGCTTTGCGTCTCGAACGCGCCGATGTCACAGGCGAAGCTTTGCGGGCGGGCGAAGCCGCGTTGGTCGGCGGCTTCGCAGGTACCATTGTTGGCGGCGTTGATGGCTGGGCTGTAGGGCAGCAGGGCGTGGGTGGGCGTGGGCCCGCCGTTGTCCGCCAGCGTTTCCGAAAGCACTTCGCTGTAGATGACGCTGGCGCTGACCGTTATGTCCGTTTCCACCAGGGGGCATCCGGAGTCGTCGAGGGTCAGATTGTACCCGCCGCTGAGGGCGGCCCCGTAACAATCATTGGCGCTGGCGGCGTCGTTGCCGGCAACAATCGTGTTGCTAAAAGTGAGCGTGCCGGCAGCCACGTAATAGCCGCCGCCTGTGCTGACTTCCGTGTTGCGCGTGACGGTGCTGTTGTTCAGCGTGGCGGAGCCCGTGCGCACGTAGAGGCCCGCCCCCTCATCGCCGCTGCCGGCGTCGTTGCCCATGTTGCCGGAGAGGGTGCTGTTGCGCAGCCAGAGGGAACCGCTGCTGAGCATGATGCCGCCACCGCTTGCCAGGGCTTGATTGCCGGCAACCGCGCTGCTGGTCACCACGGCGGCGCCATCGCTGTAAATGCCTCCGCCTTCCTCGCCCGCCAGATTGTCCTGGATCAGGCTGTCGGTGGCTTGTAGCAGCCCGGAAAGATTGTATGCGCCGCCGCCGAAGCCCAACTGCGCTACGTTGTGCGCCACGGTGCTCTGATTCAGAAACACGCTACCGCCATTGTTGAACAGACCGCCGCCTCGCCCTTCGTAATGGTTCGGATAGACGTACAGTTCCAGGGCGGAGTTGTAGCTGATGACGCTCTGATTGAGCGTCAGACTGCCGCTCTGGTCATTATAAATGGCGCCGCCGCGATTGTTGCCGGAGCCGCCGGCGCTGTTATAAGTGAGGGTGGCGTTGTTCAGGGTGAGCGTGCCGGCATTCACAATCCCCCCGCCCATAGCCGCATACCCATCGCGGATGGTCAGGTCGTTGAAGGTCGCCGTGCGTCCGGTCTGAATTTTGAACACCCGCCGCTGGTGGTTGCCGCTGACGGTCACGCCGGGGGCAGTGGAACCGTCAATCGTCACGGACTGCCCCACCACAAGTTGGCTGGAAGTCAGCCCAATCGTCGTTGGCTGGTCAAAGCCAAACGTGATTAAGCCGCCGGAGCAGACGTCCAACAGTGCCTGACGCAGCGTGCCCGGCCCGCTGTCCGCGGCGCTGGCGACGACAATCGCGGGCAGGCAGCCGGCGGCCCTGGCTGAATGGGCGACAACGCCGCCGGCAATGAGCGCCAGGAGCGTCAGCAGCGCAACGAAGGGGGCTTTCCATTGTCGAATGCGCATAGGATTTCCTTAAAGATTTTTTGTTTTTCACCGCCAAGACGCAAAGGGCGCAAAGGTGCGTCTTTGCCTATTCTTCGCGTTCTTAGCGCGCTTTGCAGTGAGATTTTTTGTTTTTCACCGCTAAGACGCGAAGAGCGCAAAGGGGTGTTTCTGCCTATTCTTAGCGCGCTTTGCAGTAACAGGTTTTATCCTTAGAAACCGAGTTTTTTGGAAAAACTCGGTTTCTCCACGTAGACCTTACTGCGCCAGCCAGGGGCGATGCGCCTGCGGCGGGGAGCGGAAGTAGCCGCGCCATAAGCCGGTGCGCCCGGAGCCGTCCTGGCACTCGCGCGCGCCCTGGGCGTAAGGGGGCGTGCCGCCAATTTGCCCGATCATAAAGGCGTCGCAGTTGTAGCCGGGGTCGTAGTACAACGCCAGGCGCAGCGGTTCGTCCACGAACTCCCATGTGCCCGTGGCGGCTTCGTCGTCCATGAAGGTGTCATCCTTTAGCAGCCACAGTTCGTTGATGTCCCCTTCGCCATCTTGCATACGGTATTGGGCCAGCACCGTCAGAGTGATGGCGCTGGTTTCCACCACGCGCGTGCGCAGGTAGGTGGTGTTGTTGCCGTAGTCGGGATCAAACGTGATCTGGTCACCATCGGCGCGGCTGTTAAAGACGCCCAGTTCGGTGGGAATGGCAGAGACGTTGATGGGCACGACCTGGCCCGCATCCAGGGCTGCCAGTTCGCAGGTGACCGCCTGGTCTGCTTCGTCGCACTCGGCGGCATAGACGCCCGCGTACAGGTCGCCGATTTCCGCGGCGGACAGGGCGCGGCGGAACAGCAGCAGTTCGTCAATCCTGCCACTGAAGTAGTTGCCGGCAGCGCTCCTGCCGATGTAGAGGGGATTGGGATTGCTGCCGATGGGGTAAATGCCGGCAGGCAGGCTGCCTGTCTGGCTACCATTCACGTAGACGATGAACTCGCCGCCGGTTTTCCAGGTGAAGGCGATGTGTATCCACTGGTTGCTGGCGATGGCTCCAGTGTTGAGCGAAAAGTACGCGCCCGTAGCATCCCAGACCTCGGCAAATATCTTATTGGATTGCTGTCCCAACGTGTAGCCATTGCCCTCAGTCCCTTTGCTGACAACCTTGCGGTTGCTGCTGGTGCTGCTGGCATACATCCAGGCGGCTACCGTCACTTCTTCGCCTGGATTCAAGCCCGTTCCCGTCGGGCCCTGCACGTAATCGCCGCCGTCAAACGTCAGAGACGCGCCAAAGCGCCCGGCGCCGCCGGCTGTGGGGCAGCTTGTGCCGGCGCAGGTGAACAGGGAATCGTAATCGGAGTAATCCTGGAACGTAGTGGCGCCCGGCGGCTCGTCCAGATGCAGCCGCAGCCGCGCCGCGTCGGTGAAGGGCGGCACGTAGGCAAAGCTGGGCGGCAGCACGTTAATCATGCGAATGGGACGTCCCACGTCTGGGCCCGCGTTTTGCAGCAGCAGGGTGTAGGTTAAAGGCTGGCCCAACAGACCCAGCCCCGGATTGTTTTTCTTGTAAATACCCAGGTCAGCCACTTTAGTGAAAAACACCTCCAGGCTGTTGGTGTTGTCGTCCGGGTGGTAATCAATTTCACGGCTGGCAATCGTAGCCGTGTTTTCGATGCTGATTTCGCCCGGATTGTGCAAGACGGCGACTTGCAGTTGTTCTACCGCGCCGGGCAGGAGTTCGCCCCAACTACAGGCAAAACTGCTGCCTAGAAACTGGCAGTCGCCCACGCTGCTGGTGTAGGTGATCAAGACGCTGTTGGCGGGGAAGGTGTCCGTGATAAACACCCTGGTGGCGATGTCGTTGGTGGTCGTGTTGATCACGGTGACGGTAAAGGTGACAATGTCGCCATGATAGGGCGCCGCGGGATACGCCGTTTGGGTAATCTCCAGGTCGGTGCAGTAGCAGACGGTGGTATCCACGGTGGCTTCGTTGTCGGGCAGGTATGCCTCCAGGTTTTGGGCAAAGGCGATAGCCCGGTTGCTGATTTCGCGGGGCCCATCGGGCGGCATGACCAGAATGTCAATGGCGGCAACGCCGCCAGCCGTAATCAGGGGCAGGGTGCAGGTGACGATGTTGGCGGCGTTCTGGCACGCGCCCGCGCCCGCGTCGGCGGAAATGAAGGTGACGTCGGCGGGGAGGGTGTTGGTGACCATGACGCCCGTTGCCGGCAGCGGCCCCGCGTTGGTGATAGACAGGGCGTAAGTAAACGGCGCATCGGCGGGGATGTAAGGGGGGAGTTCGGCAAAGCCCAGCGTCAGATCAACCAGGCTTTCCATTTCCAGCGCGCCCATGTCGCAGTGGAAGCTTTGCGGGCGGGCCAAACCGCGCTGGTCGGCAGCTTCGCAGGTGGCGTCGTTGGCGGCGTTAATGGCCAGGCTGTACGGCAGCAGCGCATGGGTGAGGGTAGAACCGCCGTTGTCCGCCAGGGTTTCGGAGAGAACCTCCGTAAAGACGACGTTGTTGCCCACGGTAATATCCGTTTCCTCGTCTACAGGGCAGCCCGTGTTGACCACGACCAGGTTGTGTCCGGCAGTGGCCACGGACCCATAGCAGTTGATGTTGTTGCTGCCGCTGTTGCCGGCAATGATGGTGTTCTCATACGTCAGCGCGCCGCTTTCCAGGTAAACGCCCGCGCCGCGATCTACGGCCTGGTTCTTCGTCAGAGTGCTGTTGTTAATGGCGGCTTGTCCCACGCGCACATACACGCCCGCGCCGTAGTCGCCGCTAGCGGAGCCGCCGCGGTTGTAGGAGAGGGTGCTGTTGCTGAGGTGCAACGTGCCGGCATTTTGCAGGATGGCTCCGCCATACTTCCAGCCTTCATTGTAGGAAAACGTGCTGTTTTCCACCACGGCGGCGCCGCCATTGTACAGTCCACCGCCTTCTACGTTGGCCACGTTGTGATCAAACGCGCTCTGGTAGATGCTGAGGCTGCCCGACGTGTTGTAGAGACCGCCGCCTTGTCCCTCTTCCGCCAGGTTGTAGGCAAACGTGGTTTCCTGGCTGATCACGACGCCGTTGTCGTTGTAGACGCCGCCGCCCCGGCCGCCCTGCCCATTGGGCGGGTTGTTGTATCGGGCGGCGGTGTTGTAGGAGATGGCGCTTTGCAGCAGGGTGAGCGTGCCGTACTGGTTGTAGATGCCGCCGCCGCGATTGTCCATGCCGCCGCCGGCATTGTTCAAGGTAACGGTGACCTGGTTGAGGGTGAGTGTGCCGGCATTAAACACCCCGGCGGCAATGGGCGCATATCCATCGCGGATGGTCAAATGGCTGATGGTTACCTCATGCCCCGCCTCCACCTTGAACACGCGCGTGACGTTGCTGCCGCTGACCGCCACACCGGGCGCGGTGGAGCCGTCAATGGTCACGTTTTTGTCTACCACCAGGTGATTGGTGAACAGGGCGATGGTGGTGGGCGCGTCAAAGTCAAACGTGATCAGGCCATCGGGGCAGACGTCCAGCAATGCCTGGCGCAGCGTGCCCGGTCCGCTGTCTGCGGCGCTGACGACGGTGACGACGGGGGAGCAGCCATCTGCGGCGCGGGCAGGGTTCGTGATGTAGACCGTCGCGGCCAGCAGCAGCATGGCAGCGCACAACGGGAGCAAACTTTTCCATTTGGGCACGGACATGGCATTTACCATCCTTTTCACCACAGTGTTTTCATCCGAATACGTTAGCGATTTTGGAAAAT
>CAZDSN010000031.1:0-15272 GCA_964507675.1 uncultured Ardenticatenaceae bacterium
CGTGAAAAATCCTGATGCCGCTGGGATGCTTCACTTCGTTCAGCATGACACCCCCGAAACCCCATGAAATCCGAAAGACCCCGAAAGTTCTGCGCACTCGATTCTCAGGGCGAGTCATTTGTGTTAAACTTGCGGTTGGGAGTTTTGCAATTTATGGGTTTATTGGAGACCTGACAGCTCTTGGAGACCTGTCAGGTCTTAAAATGGAGGGTCTTCATGAAGAAATCACGATTTGTATCTTTATTGCTTTCGTTGGCGCTTTTACTCACAGTCGTGACGGCAGCGGCAGCGGATACCACGTATGTGGTGCAGTGGGGGGATACGCTGGCTTCGATTGCCCGCCGGTTCAATACGACGTATATGGCTATTGCCCAGGCGAATAATATTTTGAACCCGAATTTGATTTATGCGGGGCAAACGTTGGTGATTCCTACGGATGGGGGGACGCCGCCGCCGCCCGCGCCGCCGCCCGCGCCAGGGCCAGGCACGACTTACACGGTGCAGCAGGGAGATACGCTGTACCGTATTTCGCTGCGGTTTGGGGTGACGGTGCAGGCGATTGCGCAGGCGAATGGGATTACGAATGTGAATCTGATTTACGTGGGGCAGGTACTGCAAATTCCGGGGGCGGGCGGAGGCGGCACACCGCCGCCGCCGCCGCCAGGGCCAACTTCGATGGGGCTGGGCGGGCAGACGCAGTCGTTGGGGCACCCGGATTTGATGCAACATGCCGGCATGACCTGGGTGAAGTTCCAGCACAAATGGGCGCCGGGGGATGATCCGGGGGCGCTGGCGGGGGCCATTCAGCAGGGGCGGAGCAATGGCTTTAAGGTGCTGTACAGCATTACGGGGGCAAACGTTTACCCGCAGCCGAATTCGATTGACTTTAATGCGTTTGTCAACTTTGTGCGCGGCGTGGCTTCTTTGCCCACCCCGCCGGACGCGATTGAAGTCTGGAATGAGATGAACATTGATTTTGAGTGGCCGGCGGGGCAGATTGATCCCGCCAGCTACGTCAACAATATGCTCAAACCCGCTTACAATGCCATTAAGGGGGTGAACAGCGGCATTGTGGTGATCAGCGGCGCGCCCGCGCCGACGGGGTTTGACAATGGCACGAATGCGTGGGCGGATAACCGGTATATTGCCGGCATGGCGGCGGCGGGCGCTGCCAGTTATATGGACTGCGTGGGCGTGCATCACAACGCGGGGGCGACGGCGCCGGGGGCCACCAGCGGGCATCCGGGCGGATCGCACTACAGTTGGTATTATCAGGCGACGCGCGATTTGTATTACAACGCTTTTGGCGGGGCGCGGCAGGTTTGTTTTACGGAACTGGGGTATCTGTCTGGCGAAGGTTTCAGCGGATTGCCGGCTAATTTTAGCTGGGCTGCCGGCACGTCGGTGGCGGAGCAGGCGCAGTGGTTGGCGGAGGCGTACACCCTGTCGGCGAACAGCGGGCGGGTGCGGCTGTTGATGGTCTACAATGTGGATTTCACGCTGTACGATCCAAACGGGGATCCGCAGGCAGGCTACGCCATGCTGCGCCCGAACGGGACGTGCCCGGCGTGCGATAGTTTGCATAACGTGACGCCATAGCCCTGGTCAGTCCCGCCCACGGCGGACGGCCCACCTACGGTGGGCCGCCCACCGTAGGTGGGCTAAGATTGTGCAGTGCTTTTTGTGCGTGCCGGCAGAAGATGATGCCGGCACGCGCAACGTTCCTCTATGACCTTCTGTTTGTTCCAGGAGCGGAGCTGCCCACTATCCCCCCATATCAGCAATTCTCAATTTGGCCGCCAAATTGAGAATTGCTGCCCAAATATGACACTCATCACTTAAACCCTATTACGTGTGCCATTGACACTGTTAGCCGCCGCCTTATACTAAGAACTGTTCGCAAAAAACCCGTCGGGTTTTGTTTATGGGTGTATGAGAGCGTGCATGACACCCGTAACAAATACACCTCTATTGGCGACTGATTAGCGAACAGTGACTAAAACTATTTGAGTAAGGAGAAAGCCTTTTCATGGAAGCAAATGGGAACACGCGATATGTAGCGGTGGTGGGAGCGGGGCCGGCGGGGTTGTATGCGGCTAAAGAATTAGCGGACAATGGCGTGCACGTGGTCTTGGTGAACCGGGACATAAAACCAGGCGGCCTGGCCGAGTATGGCATCTACCCGGACAAATACAAGATGAAATCCGGCTTGCGGCGGCAGTTTAGCCAGATTTTGGATACGGCGGAGATTGATTACTTCGGCAATGTAACGGTGGGGCAGGATGGGGATTTGACGCTGGCGGAACTGCGCCAGATGGGTTTTGACGCTATTTTGGTCACTGTGGGCGCGCAAGGGACTAAATGGTTGGGCATGGAGGGGGAAGATTTGCAAGGCGTGTACCATGCCAAGGACCTGGTTTACCATTACAATCATTTGCCCCCTTTCAGCCAGCAGCAGTTTGATATGGGGCGGCGGGTAGCCATTGTGGGCGTGGGCAACGTCATGATGGATATTGCCCATTGGGCCATTCGCGCTTTGAAGGTGGATGAAGTTATCGCCGTAGCCCGGCGCGGCCCGGCTGAGGTCAAGTTCACCAAGAAAGAGATGGAAATTGTGGCGCGAAACCTGGACGTGGCGGCGTTGGACGAGGAACTGGCTCGCTGCACGCCCATTATGGCCGCGGTGGGGCAGGACGTGGCGGCAGCGCGGGCTTATATGCTGTCGGCGGCGCCGCGGGCGCTGGAGCCTGTTTCCGATACTCGCTTCCGTTTTGATTTTCTGGCCTCGCCGCGGCGCATGATTGGGGATGAGATGGGGCGGGTGATTGGTCTGGAAGTTGAGGATACGACATTGACGCTGCGCGATGGGGATACCAGGGCCAAAGGGCTGGGGACGTACCGGATTATTCCGGTGGATACGGTGGTGTTTGCGATTGGCGATCGCGTGGATGAAGGATTTGGCTTGCCGGTCGTCTGGAACGAATTTGTGAAACAAGAGGCTCCCCGCTTTCCTGTAGAAGGTAACTCGTACGAAGTTTATGATCCGGCTACGCAGCAGCCGATTGAAGGCGTGTTTGTCGCCGGTTGGGCGCGGAAGGCGAGTGAGGGTCTGGTGGGCGCGGCGCGTAAAGATGGCACCAATGGCGCGCAGGCGGTACTGCAATATCTGTCGCAGCAGTTGGAAAGCGAGCCGCGCAGCGGCCAGTCTCCTGTGCCTTGCCTGGCGTCAAAACTGGCCTTGCGTAACGGCCAGGTTGTGCGCAAGGCGGATGTGCGTAAGTTGGAAACTGTCGAGGCCTTCATGGCTGCCGTGCGAGAGTTGCCCGAATTTAAGTTTGGCAGCAACGAAGAGATGCTGGCGGCTATTCGTAGTAACTGAACTTTGGTCAGAAAGGATGACCTATGGCAACAATGGTCTCACCGGCGAAAAAGCCGATCGGAACGCGCAAACGCTTCTTGACGATGGCCATTGTCCTGGCTGTCATCGTCTTTAGCGCTGTCTTTTTGCTTATAGACAACGCTTACTACCGGTTTATGGCGGCACGCTTTCCCGATGTGGGCACGTCAGCCTGGATGGCTACCCTGTGGGGGATCGTCTCTCGCGCCCACCTGCTGCTGGTGGGAATCCCGCTTGTTTTGTGGCGGCCGCGCCTGTTTGGATTTCAGATAGGGAAGACCTGGCAGCATTGGCGGATGCTACTGATCATGCTGCTGGCCAATTGTGGCGTCGTGGCGGGCTATCTGCTGCTGACGCAAGGCGCAACGCCGTACAGCGGCAACCAATGGCTGGTGACGGAGATTATTACGGTGCCGGTGGTTGAGGAAACCTTCTGGCGCGGGTTTGTCTTTGTGGCCTTGTTTCTGGGGCTGCAAAAGCTGTATGCTCCCAGCGCCAGCAGCCATCTGGCGGTCTGGTTGAGCGGCCTGGCTTTTGGTTTGCTCCATGCCGGCAATGCACTGGCCGGCGTGCCGCCTCTCTTTGTGGCTATCCAGGTGGTGAATGCCACTATCTGGGGGATTGTTTATGGCTACGCCCGCGCCAGGACGGAGAGCATCTACCCGCCTGTGTTCCTCCATGCCGCCATGAACTTTGTGGTCATTTTGTTTTAGTCAGGCAGACAGAGAATCGGCGGTAGGGTTGCTCCTCCATCTGGCGCAACCCCCTGAATTCCGAAAGAACCATTGCCCATTGATGTTTTTTGCCTGCCTGGTTGGGTCAGGGAGAAGTAGAACTTCCTTTAACGGCGGCGGGCGCCGGCGATGAGGCCGGTCAGGAAAGCGAGGGTGGCGGTGAGCACCCACAGGGGGGAAGCTGGCTCTTTGACCGGGGGACGGTTGGCGGCGGCGACCAGGGAGGGCCAGGCAGGTTCGCCGGTAGCGGCTACAACGGTGGCCAGGGCGCTTATTTTGGCTTCCTTACGAATACGCCGCGAACCGTATGTGTGGGCATATACTTTGGTGAACTCTGCGCCAAATAGCATAATTTGCGACGAATAATAGACCCAGACTAACAGCACCACCAGCGACCCGGCCGCGCCAAAGGAAGAGGCGTAGCTGGCGTTGGCCAGATACACCCCAATCAGGTATTTGCCAAAGGTGAATAAAAGCGCGGTCAACAAAGCGCCGCCGCGCACGTCGCGCCAGGTAATGGGGGTATTGGGCAGCACGCGAAAGATAATGGCACAGACCACGGTCGTGAGCAGCAGCGACAGGACGATGTCTGTCAGCGGCAGCGCCTCCACCAGCAGCGGTACCATTTCTTGCAAAGCGTGGCTCAGCGCCGAAATAACGGTAATGGCCACCAGCGAGGCCACCATTAAGACCCCCATGCCAATGACCATGGCAATGGCTACGAAACGTTGCCAGAGGAAAGCCACTACGCCGCGGATGTGCGCCGCGTCTACCTTCCAGATGCTGTTTAAGGCTTGCTGAAACTGGTTGAACAGGTTCGAGGCTGCCCACACTAACGTCACGACACCTAACAGGGAGGCGATGGCGCCTGACTGCGCCTGACTGGCGTTTTTGACCATTTCTTGCACAATTTCTGCCGTTTGCGCTCCGACCACGCCGCGCAACTGAGCAAAAAGCTGGCCGGTGACGGCATGCTCGCCAAAGATATAACCGGCAATGGCAATGGCGATGATCAGCAGGGGGGCTATAGAGAATATTGTGTAGTAGGCGAGCGCCGCAGCCATGCGGGAGGCATTGTCGGCGCTCCACGCTTTCCCTGTTTGTTTCAACAATGCCGGCAATGCTTTGAAGTTCATGGTGATTTGTCTCTTATTTTCAGAATGCGTTCGGCTTCGCGCCTGCCTGTCAGGTAAGCTCCATGAACGGTGGCGTAGTAGCGGGGGTCAGTGGCTTCACCGGCGAAGAAGAGGCGTTCGGCGACAGGGGCGGCCAGGGCGTCGAAGTCATCCGGGGTAGCGCCAACGGGGATGTAGCTGTAGCTGCCGCCGGCGAAGGGGTCGCTGCGCCAGCGGGTGATGAGCCAGGCGTGGGGATCGGGAATGGCGTTGCCAAAAAGCCGCCGCAGCACGGCCATGGCGCCAGCAATAATCTGGGCATCGGGCTGGGCTTCCAGGCTTTGGGCAAAACGCCCGCTGGTGAAGGCCAGCAGCAGCGGACGGTTAGTGAAGAGGGCCAGGTTAAGGAAATCGTCGAAGACATCATCGGCGCCGGCCAGGTAACCAAACTGCAGCGGTTCCGCCGGCCAGAACTGGTGGGGGAAGGCTAGAATGACTTTGTCCAGCAGGCCCATGCCTAGACGTTGAATGGCGGCCTGTTTGGCCGGCGGCAGCGGCGGCGTAAAGGCGACCTGCCCGGCCTGGAGGACGCCCAAAGGCAGGGTGCAGATGACGCGATCGCCTTCGAAAGTGGTTAGTGAACGGTGGTTAGGGGTCAGAAAATTCGTGGCATTCGTGGCAAGATTTTCATCCATTCCTTCGACAAGCTCAGGACAGGCTCCTTTGGCAAGCTCAGAGTGGGCTGTGGTGTGCTGCCGCCCATAAGGAACTCCTGGAAAGAGGTTCTGGCTGGTGGTAACGACGACGCCTTGCGCCTGCACGGTTATGTGCTGCACGATGTGGTTCAGACGCACGTCCAGACCTGCGGCCAGGGCGGTCACTAACTGACCGTAGCCGCCAGGCAGAATGTGGTCTTCGCGGTCAAACACATCAAAATCCTGGCTGTGCCGCCAGGAGAGGTCGTCCAGATCGGCGGCGTCCTCGTGTTCCCAGAGGATGCGCAGACCGTAGCGCAGGGCGCGCTGGGCGGCAGGGGAGAGGGGGTTGGCGGCGAGTACCTGCCGCAGCGCTTCCCCCAGGGAGATGTCGGTGGGCATGGTGGCGGGCAGCGCCATAATGGCTTCGACAATTGCCTGCCGCTGCTGCTTCATGCGTAAGAAGTCGGCGTGAGGCAGCGGCGCGCCCTGGTAGTCGTAGAGGTAGACGTGGTCGTAATCGGTGTGGCGGGTAGGGATATTGTATGTATGGGCCAGGCCGGTGATTGGGTTGCCAGTGACGCCATGAATCCAGGACGCGCCCAGGTCAACGGGCACGCCCAGAGTGTCATCCGTCCAGGCGCGGCCGCCGAGGCGGTCGCGTCCTTCGAGCACGGTGACCTGGAAACCATGCTGCTGCAAATGGCGGGCAGCGGAGAGGCCGGAGATGCCGGCGCCGATTACCAGAATACGTTCGCTGTCGGTCACAGTTGAGCGCTTACTATTGAGGAAAGAGAAGAAATGGTTAATGAGTGAATTCGTGAATTTTTAACGAATCTGGCGCAGGGCCTGGGCCAGGTCGGTGATGAGGTCGTGGGGGTTTTCAATGCCGGCACTGATACGCACCAGCCCCGGGTGGATAGCCAGGGGGGAGTCCGCTACGGAAGCGTGCGTCATGGGCGCGGGCAGTTCGATGAGGGACTCTACGCCGCCCAGCGATTCGGCCAGGGTAAACAGTTCAGAGGCGCGGGCCACGGTGCGCGCGGCTGCTTCGCCGCCATGCAAGATGAACGAAATCATGCCGCCGGGGCCGTCCATTTGCCGCCGCGCCAGTTCGTACTGGGGGTGGCTTTCCAGACCCGGGTAGATGACGTCGGCCACTGCGGGGTGGTCGGCCAGAAATTGGGCGATCTGGGTGGCGTTCTGGCAGTGGCGGGCCATGCGCAGAGCCAACGTTTTGATGCCGCGCAGGGTGAGGAAGCAGTCCATGGGACCCGGCACAGCGCCGATGGCGTTTTGCAGAAATTTGAGCTGTTCATAGAGAGAAGTGTCGTTTAACACCAAGACGCCGCCGACGACATCGGAGTGCCCGCCCAGATATTTGGTGGTGCTGTGGACGACAAAGTCTGCGCCCAGGGTTAGCGGGCGCTGTAAGGCGGGCGAAGCAAAGGTGTTGTCCACACCCAGCCAGGCGCCGTGGGCGTGGGCGAGCTTTGCTGTGCCGGCAATGTCGCTGATGCGCAGCATGGGGTTGGTGGGGGTTTCCAGCCAGACCAGGCGGGTGTGGGGGCGGAGCGCGGCCGCGGTGGCGGCCAGATCGGTGGTGTCCACGTAGCTGAATTCGATGCCATAGGCGGACAGGATTTTGTCAAAGAGGCGGAAGGTGCCGCCATAGACATCATTGCCGGACAGAACGTGTTCGCCGGGGCGCACCAGGCGCAGCAGCGTGTCTATGGCCGCCATGCCGGAGGCAAAAGCCAGGGCATGCTGTCCCTGTTCCAGGGCGGCAATGGCGTTGTGCAGCACGGTGCGGGTGGGGTTGTCGGTGCGGCTGTATTCGTACCCTTTGTGAACGGCAACGTCGGTCTGGGCGTAGGTGCTGGTCTGGTAAATGGGGGTCATGACGGCGCCGGTTTGGGGATCGGGGGAAATGCCGGCATGGACTGTCAAGGTGTCAAATTTTAGCGAGGGGTTGCTGGATGAAACAGTCACGATTGCTCCTTAAAGCATTTTTGGAAAATCTGGCAAATTATCATGTATTGTCGCCACTTGCTGCTGAATCGGCAACTGTCAAACTTCGCCACTGCGTGTACAATCGTAGCCAGCAAGTAACTGTGAGGTGGTTGTTTCTACCCACTCTCCAGCGCCAATGGAGGGTCAGGGTGGGGGGAAGTCCCGCCTGTATAGTTACGTCAGTGATAGCGTTTCTAATCAGTGGGACTCACAACGATACAGACTCTTGCTCTTTACAGCGTCTGCACCTCCGCGTGAAACTGTTTTCATAGGGAGTATATTTCATGAGTTACATCCCGCATTCAGAGAATGGGATGTCTGACAGCCACCTGGCATCCACCGGTAACGCGCCTGCTGTTCGCCAAAAACAAACGAGGCGCGGTGCGGGGGATGCCGGCATTTTCCGGAGCCTGCCCACGGTAATCCTGGCGCTGTTACTGCTGTGCCTTCTGGCTCTGTTTTACGTGCTGGTTAATTCAGGTTCTGTTAGCCTGCCGGTGGCTGCTGCTACCCCTACGCTGGCCGCGGTTAGTTTGGGACTGGCTGCCTTTTATTTGCTGCTGCATGTAGGGCAGCGCCGGAGCCGGTTTTGGGGGGATCGTCGCGGCGAAGCCGCCGTTCAATACCAGGCGAATGTCCTGCGCCACGTTTCTGACGCGATAATCTCCACGGATCTGAACTATGTGGTGCAAAGCTGGAATCAGGCCGCCGCCGATATTTATGGCTGGTCGGAAGAGGAAGTCATTGGGCAGTTACTGCCAAAACTATTACAGACCACTTACCATGACACGACCCACGAAGCGGCTCAGGCGCAGTTTGAACGAGATGGCTTCTGGCAGGGGGAGGTTATCCAGCAGCGGCGCGATGGCACCCCTGTATACATTCAGGCATCGGTGCGTATGATTCGGGATGAAGAGGGCATTCCCATAGCGGTTGTGTCAGCTAATCGGGACGTGACCAGGCAGAAAGAGACGGACCGGCTGCTGCAAATTCGCCTGACCAGTGAACAGCTCATTGCCCGCATTTCGGCGGATTTCGTTAATTGCAGTGTGGCAGAGACGGACGGCATGATTGAGAAGGCATTGGCCGAGATTTGCGCCTTTGCCGGGGTAGATGATGCTTCCATTTATCTGTTGCAGCCGGGCACAACGGATATGTATTACCCGGCCTACCGGTGGCACGTGACCGGGCCAAACATTCCCACTGACTTGTCCCCATTCAAACGCAGCGACATGCGGCTGCCATTGGTGCAGCCGGGCTACGTTTATATTGGCAGCCTCAATGATTTGCCGCCGGAAGCGACGGCAGAACGGGAGATGATGGCAGCCAACGGAACCCGGTCGGTGGTGTCTTTCGCCCTCACTGCCAAAGGTGATTTATTGGGCTTTCTAAACTTTAGTTCCTATGCCAGGGAGTACGCCTGGGATGAGAACCTGATCGATCTGTTTCGTTTTGTGACAGACATTTTAGCCAGCGCCCTGGTGCGGAAATGGGCGGAAGAAGCGCTGCGCGAAAGCAAAGAATCCTACCAGATGCTGGTCGAGCAGTCGCTGCAAGGGCTGGTCGTCTATCAGGACAACCGCATTGTTTTTGCCAACTCCGCCGTATCCCATATTACAGGCTATCAGTTAGAAGAACTCCTGGCGCTGTCTGCTGAGGAGACAGCCAACTTGCTGGCCTGGCAGAATCAGGAGATGGTTTTGCAGCGGGCGCGGGATCGTCTGGCGGGCAAAGTTGTGCCGTCGCAGTATGAAGTGGGAATGGTGCACAAAAATGGCACAGTTGTCTGGCTGGAAATCGCTTCCAGCCGCATTGAATACCGGGGGCAGCCGGCCATTCAAGTGGTGCTGATAGACATCACGGGACGTAAGCGGGCAGAAGAGGCGCTGCGCCAGTCGCAAAAACTGGAAAGTCTGGGAATATTGGCCGGAGGGATTGCCCACGATTTCAACAACTTGTTGGTGGTTATGTTGGGACAGAACTCACTGGCGCTGGTGCTGTTACCGGAGGACAGTCTGGCGCGGCCCCACATTCAAAAAGCGGTCAGCGCCGCCGAACGGGCCGCTGACCTGACGCAGCAGTTGTTGGCTTATTCGGGGCAGGGGCAGTTCCTGGTGGCGCCCATTGACCTGAATGCCTTGATCCAGGAAAATCTGCACTTGCTGGATGTGGCCTTGCCCAAGGAGGTGGAATTGCGGATGCAGTTGACGCAGCCACTACCGGTGGTCCAGGCGGATAAGGGGCAGATGCAGCAAGTGGTTATGAATCTGATTATCAATGCGGTGGAGGCTATGGAGGGGCAGCCGGGCGTGGTAATAGTGACAACGGGGGTCGAGGCGATTACGCCGGAGCAGGTGGAGTTATGGCAGTATAAGGACCAGTCGCAGCCTTCAGGTCGTTACGTTTATTTGCAGGTGACGGACAACGGCTGTGGTATGGACGCGGAGACGCGCTCCCGCATTTTTGACCCGTTCTTTACCACGAAGTTTACGGGGCGCGGTTTGGGCCTGGCGGCGGTGTTGGGCATCGTGCGGGGACACAAAGGGGGATTGCAAATGGAAAGTGAGCCAGGGAAGGGCACAACGTTTCGTCTGTTTTTCCCGGCGGCAGAGGTGAAAGCGATAACTGGTTTGCCCCAGGCAGCAGCCGCGCTGGCGGAGACGGGGCTTGTTTTGATTATTGATGACGATGCGCCCGTGCGCGAGGCAGTCGCGGATATTTTAGCGTTGGTGGGGTGGCAGGCGATACAGGCAGAAAGCGCGGAAGCAGGCATTGCCCTCTATCGCGAAAATTGGACAGATACCGCTTTGGTGCTGTTGGATTTATCTATGCCTGGGATGGGCGGGGTGGAGGTGTCGTCAGCTTTGCACCAGATCAATCCAGACGTGTCCCTGGTGCTTTGTTCGGGTTATGGCCATCTGGAAGCTATGCGCCGCTTTGCGCATATGCCTGTGCAGGCCTTCCTGCAAAAACCGTTTACGGCTGACCGGTTATTGGAAGTTGTGCAGCGGTACGCCAGAAAATAGGGGGCGGCTGAGGTACAAGTTCAATATGGCGCGGCGCATGTGCGCTGCTGCGCTGGATGAAATGGCGGTGGTGGAAACCGATATGAGGGAAGCCCCCATCCCCCAACCCCCAAGGGGAAGGGGGCTTTCAGTCGAGGGCGAGGGGCGCACAGCGCCCCTCGCTCTCGATGACCCCGCCCCTGGCGGCGATTCATCCAGAAGCTAAGTACAGCTTTGCGCAAATCTCTTCCAAATTTCGGGGGAAACGCAGCCTGAGCCTGTCGAAGGCCGTTGGTTTCGACAGGCTCAACGAACTTCGCCGCACTTTATTGAGAAGATACTTGTCAGGCTTATAACATGCTGTCCATGATCTCTGCCAGAGCGGAGGCCGGTGGACGTAACTGGTCGTCAGATAGATGGGACAGCACCTGTTTCTCTAACCCGTTTACTTCGGCAAACGAGGGCCGGGCGCTGTTGAAATAAATCAAACCGGTGATGAATTCCCGCTGGTGCTCGGCCTGATACAGGCGAGCCAGCGCCTTGGTACGGCTGGTGGGGTCATAGTCTGCTTCCAGTTTGTGCAGTCTAATGACCGAGCCATCGTGCATGGTGATGTCTTTGCTTTCGCCGGGCGCGTAATCTTCGATAATGATCTCTTCCTGTTTCGGCACAAAATCCAGTTCGTGCAGTTGTCGCAAATTCTCTTTGCCGTAGCCGTAGCTCTTGGTAGATTCATCGTGGTTGTTGAAGGTGACGCACGGGCTGATGATGTCCAGCACAGCGGTGCCGCGATGGTGCAGCGCGGCACTGAGCAAGGTGCGGACTTGTTTGGGGTCGCCAGAAAACGAGCGAGCTACAAAACCGCAGCCGGCCTGAATGGCTTCGGCGCACAGGTCCATGGGGGGGAAGTAGTTCGTGCCGGCATATTTCAGTTTTTGCCCTTCATCGGCTGTGGCCGAAAACTGCCCTTTGGTCAGACCATAGACGCCGTTGTTTTCGACAATGTAGACCATGCGCACGTTGCGGCGACAGAGGTGCTTGAACTGCCCCATACCAATGCTGCCTGTGTCGCCGTCGCCGCTGACGCCAATGCCGTGCAGCGTGTGGTTAGCCATCAGCGCTCCGCTGGCTACAGATGGCATGCGCCCATGCAGGGCATTGAAGCCGTGCGACATGCCCAGGAAGTAGGCGGGCGATTTGCTGGAACAGCCAATACCGCTCAACTTGATGATTTCGTTCGGACGAATATTCAGTTCGTAAGCAACCGCTATGATCTGGCTGGCAATGGAATCGTGGCCACAGCCGGCGCACAAGGTTGAGGGCGACCCCTTATACTCAGCCTGGGTCATCCCCAGGGCATTGGTTTTGGCGGTACGTTGTGTTGGCGTTGCCATGTTTATTTCTCCTTTGCCTGCAGGGCTTCTACGACCCAGCGCGCGGTCAACGGCATTCCATCCAGGTGGGCCAGTGACACCAGTTTTGTGGCCAGGTCAGGCAGTTCGGCGGTCAATATGGTGCGCATCTGCCCATCCCGGTTGAGTTCAACCACGTAGACCCGATCATGCTCTGCCACAAACTGGCGCACATCGTCGTTAATGGGCAGCGCCCGCAGTCGCATAAAGCTGGTTTCGACGCCAGTTGCCGCCAGTCGAGCCCGGGCTTCTTCAATGGCATAGAGCGTGGTGCCGTAACCGATGATGCCAATGCTGGCGCCATCCACTTTGTCTACCAGCGGCGGCGGCACTAACTGCCGCGCCGTATCAAATTTGCGGGCAATGCGGAGCATGTTCTGCTCCCAATGCTCCGGGCGTTCGCTGTAGGTGGCGGCGTCAGTGTGGCCCGTGCCGCGGGTGAAGTAGGCAGCCAGGGGGTGTTCATTGCCGGGCAAAGTGCGATAAGGGATGCCGTCGCCATCAATGTCTCGATAGCGGGCAAATCCTTTGGCGGCCACATCGGCGGCGCTCAAGACTTTGCCGCGTTTGATGGGGGTGGTGGGGTAGTGGAAGGGTTCGGACATCCAGTTGTTCATGCCCAGGTCCAGATCGCTCAAGACCAGGACGAGGGTTTGCAGTTCCTCCGCCAGGTCAAGGGCAACTGAACCAAAATCGAAGCATTCGCTGACGCTGGATGGCAGCAGCAGCACGTTTTTCGTGTCGCCATGCCCCAGGTAATAGGAAAATAAGATGTCCCCCTGGCTGGTGCGGGTGGGCAGACCGGTGCTGGGGCCAACGCGCTGGATATCCCAGATGACGCCGGGGATTTCGGCGAAGTAAGCCAGGCCGGCAAATTCGGCCATGAGGGAAAGGCCAGGACCAGAAGTGGCGGTCATGGCGCGGGCGCCGGCCCAACCAGCGCCAACGACCATGCCAATAGCGGACAGTTCATCTTCGGCTTGAATGACGACAAAATTGTGTGCGCCCGTTTGCGGATCGGAGCGATATTTAGGCAGATATTCGTTCAGGCTGTCTACCAGGCTGGTGGAGGGGGTGATGGGGTACCAGGCCACCACGGAAACGCCGCCGAAGACGGAGCCTAAGGCGGCAGCTTCATTGCCTGTAATCAGAATTTGCCCGGCGGTGGCGTTCATCGGCTCAACGCGATATGGGTCTACTTTCTGGATATTTTCGACGGACCAGTCGTAGGCCAGGCGGACGATCTGCATGTTGCTGTCTACCAGCCTGGCCCGTTTATCGAAGAGAAAATTCAACGTTTCTTCAATGGCTTCCAGGGGAATACCGAGCAAAAAAGCGACTGCGCCGACATAGACCATGTTGGCCAGGTAGTCGCGGATACGGCCTTTGACTTCGGCAGCGCGCAGGAACTTGTTGACAGGAATGGCATATAGGGTGACGTCCTCCCGTTGGGGGGGATTGCGCCAATCGGCGTTGTAGATGCAAACGCCGCCTGCCGGCAAATCGCGCACATCCTGAGATGCCGTGACTTCGTTAAAGGCCACCAGGATTTCGCAAGTGTGCCGCCGCGCTACATACCCTTCACGGCTGACGCGGATCTGGTACCAGGTGGGCAACCCCTGGATGTTGGACGGGAAAATGTTCTTGCCATTGACGGGGATGCCCATTTTGAACAACGTGCGCAGCAGCGTTAAATTAGAAGTTTGGCTGCCTGTGCCGTTGGCGGTGGCCACGTTAATGGAAAAATCATTGACAATGGGCGGTTTGTCTGCCGCCGACGTGAGTTGCTCAGATGGCGCTGCCAGCGCTTCCATGATAAGGTTTACTCCTTTCAAGACGCTGCTGTCTGATGAGGATAGCAGCGGGTGTGATAATGGCTGGGTGCGGCATTTGCCAAGCGGCATTTGCCGGCAGCGACAGCCTGTAACCTGGCGTTCACAATCGTAGCAGTGCCGGACGGCGCATAAGGGCTGCCGGCATCGCTTTATTGTACCAGTTTTGTTTTGCTTTTAAGACATCAGCAATGAGGCTGTAGTTACTGGTTGCCGGTTGCCGGCAGCGACAGTGTAGGCAGCAGCGTGAAGTGGGCTGTCAAAATTTGCAGCCCTTCGTCAAAATCGTTGCGGCAGAGGGCGTCCACGATCTGTTCGTGATGGTCCCATACCTGCAGCCAGTAGGCGTAATCGGCCAGGCGCGTCCATTCACTGGCTTCATAAGCTTCCCAATAAGCGTTGAGGATACCCTGCACAAACGGGTTGTCCAGGTGGCTGAAGATGGTCAGGTGAAGTTCGCGGTGTTCCTGGTTGGGGACGTGCACCGGTTCACCTTTGAGCTTTTTCCAGGCGCGGGCAACGATGGCGCGCAGGCGCTCTTTGTCCGCTGCCGTTAGCTGGGTGACCGCTGGCAACCACAGACTGGCTTCCAGGGTCTGGCGCAGTTGGCTAAATTGCAGGAAGCTGGCTTCACCGGTGGCCATGCTGTAGAGGAGGCTGGGGAGAACTGCCGGCATAAAGTCAAACGGTTCGCGCTTCATGCCCACGCGGAGGCGAATAGATATGAAGCCCAAATGGCGCGCCAGTTCCAACTGTTCCCGCAGTTTGCCCACGCTGACGCCCATTTGCGCGCCAATATCGGCCAGTGTAGGCAGGGTCTGGCCGTTTGTGGCCGGGTGTTCGGCCAGGTATCTGAGAAAGTCTGGTTTCAGTTTAGCCAACTGCATTAGTTCGGTTCTATTTATACAATAAATCCAATTTATTCAACCTGAATGTAGTATAGCAGATTTCAAGTAAGAGGCAATGGAAATTAGGGGAGAAAAGCAATTAGAAATAGCGCGTTTGCCGGGCCAGGGGGTGACGGGTTTTGCTGCGGCTTTCGGCGGGGTATCCTAGCGTGATCAGACCT